>DOIU01000104.1 GCA_003511825.1 Gammaproteobacteria bacterium
CTTTATGCAGATGAACCCAATTTCGAAAGGGTGTCCCGTCTCCAAGTGGATAGCGATCAACCAGTCCTGCCCAAAAGATCTTGATGCTCCAGGGCAGGAAGATAATCATGGTTAGAGCAATCATCGTCATATCGGCCCCGCTTTCGCGTAAAACGATTGGCAAAGCGATATGAAAGAAGTGCATCGGCGCCGTCTGGACCGCATAGAAAATAAAAGTTGCGACGAGAGCAGAGGTGGATGCCGTAAAGGCCCCACCTCTAGCCAGCTGTCCGCTGTTGTCTACCATTTGGCGGAAAATTCGATCCCAATGGTGCGTTTTTGTCCGCGCACCACACCGACCCGACCGTTCGGATTTAGAATCGCAGAGGTCTCATAGGTTTCGTCGAACAGGTTTTCCACGTAGATGCGCGCGCCCCAGTTGCCTGACTGGATGCCCGTCGAGAGGTTAACAACGACATGCTCATCGAGCGTCAATGTGTTGCTTGAGTCGGCTTCACGTTCAGACCGGAAGACTGCCGATGCACTTGTCACCCAATCCGCTCCTGCCCCAAAGGCCTTGACGGGCGCGACATATGTGCCGTTGAGGCCTGCACTCCAACGCGGTACGTTTGGGACATGATTGCCCTTGCTGATCCCGGCAGCGACGCGGTCGCTTGTAAAGACAGCATCAGTGTAGCCAACAGAGCCGCTGATATTGAAGCGATCGGTTAACTGATAGGCAACGTCGGCCTCGAACCCGGCGCTGCGAACGTCGGCGTTGTCGATAGCGAGCTGGAACGTGTTGAAATCGAAATTGACGATCTGTTCGTCTTCCGCTTCGGTATAGAATGCTGCAAAGTTGAACGCACCCCGCCCGTTGTCGAACGTGCGCTTATGGCCAAGCTCAAACGTTACATTGCTCGATTCGTTGAACGTGGGATCGACACTCCCTGTGACAGCTATATTGCTTTGAAAGCGTTGAAACCCGCCTGGTTTCCAACCGCGCGATAAAGTGGCGTAGTAGAGCTGATCCAAATTCGGCTCATATGACAGTCCTACACGGCCACTAAAGCCCGAAAACGAAGCGCTGGCACTGTCAGATGCAGCAGAGCCGAAGGTGGCAAAGGATACATCTGCGTCGCGCTGTACTTTAGAATAGCGCCCACCGAGTGTCAGGCTGACTTTGTCGCTCAGTGGAACATCGGCTTCACCAAAGATTGCGAAATGCTCAGATTCAATTTCTGTGTTGGTCGAAGAAACGACCGGGAATCCAGGAAACGCAGGGCTTTCGCTCGTATCTGTAAAGGTTGTGTCGACCCCATCGTTTCTGTAATTTACGCCCGCTTGCCAAACGAGCCCAGAGTCAGTGGAGCTGCGGAATAGCAACTCCTGAAAGAAATAGGTCTGAGTCTCATCGTTTTCAGTGGTAAAAACAGTACCAGGCATAGCAAATGGAAGGCCGGCATCGAGCTGTACGTCAATGTTATCCGTAAAAACAGTCGCGTCGATATCCCGGTACGATGTTACGGACTGTGCCTCCACCCCGTCCAAGTCAAACGTGAACTTCGCGGAAAAGCCACGCGATACCTGTCGGCTGTCATCGGCTTGCGCCTGCGCCGCGCTTGGCTCGACCGGTGCATCTGCAAACACCCAACTTGGATGGTCGGTATCAAAGGAGCTATAGTCGAAAGTAAATTCGCCTGAAACCGTGTCGGTGAAATCGTAGAAGGCCACTGCCCGGGCTGCGACCTCTTTGAGCTCCCCTACATCGCGGCCGAGCGTCAAGTCGGGAATAGACGCATCTAGAGTGTTAGATGCTGCACTGAAACGGAACGCCGCCCGGTCATTTATTCGCGTGCCAAGCAAAAAACCAGCATTCAGGTTGCCGTGGTCATCAAAGGAAAGTCTTACTTCACCTTCGTCGCCAGTAGGAGCCTCGCGCGTGATCACGTTAATTGCACCAGCCGAAGAGGTGTCGCCAAAGAGGGTCCCCTGTGGCCCACGCAAGATCTCAACTTGCTCAACATCCAGGAGTTGAAAATCAGCGGACTGCCGCGGGATTGGCACGCCATTTACGTATGTCCCGACAGACGTATCATCTGCTGCATCAAGATTCAGCGCGCCAAGCCCCCGAATATTGAACTGCGAGAATCGAGGCACACCAGTGCTACTTGCATTTACGTTCGGCGCGGTCCGGATCTCTTCTGACAAACGCGAGGATGGTGTGATATCCATAACTTCGCGGTTGACTACGCTGCTGCTGATTGGAACGGCGACCGCTGTCTCGTCAAACCGCCGTGCCTGGACAGTGATAGTGCCAAGATCGACAATATCACTATCGTCGGTCTCGTTTGTCTGCTGCGCCTGGAGCCCTGCGGCTGAAACGAAGTAGGCGGTTGCTGTTGCGAGAACAGCTAAAGATTGACTATTGGTACGGCTTTTTTTCACGGTACGTGACTCCTAAGCATTTGTACCGGGCAAACGAGCTGGGCGATTTTTTTGAATTAGATCAAGTTAAACGTCAGCAGAGGGCATAGCGCCGCGACAAACTAGTTAGGGTGATTATATGGACCGGCAACCGAGTTTCACATCGCTAAAGAGTGCGGCATAGTGTCGCATAAATAGAGCGGTGTTTTGTGGCCTTATTTCGTCTTTTTTTGGCAACTGTATTTCTCAGACCGTAGACTACTCTCCAGCCCGACGTGATAGGTCAAATATCTTTAGCTTTCCGCATTCGATATCGCCCCTGCACGGTCGCTTCGCAGATCAAACCGCGCGCCTCTATCGACTCTAGATTATACTGACGCCGCGCTCTGCCATGAGCTCTTCGAGATCGCGATACGAGACCCCAACCTGTTGTGGACGCCGTGGTGAACCACACCCTTCTTGAGGCGCAAATTGGTGGATACGAGGCCCAAGCCAGCGCAAGCGAAGCTCTTGACGGGATATATACTTCCGTGGCTCGACATATCAACGCCAAGGCCCGCGAGATTGCGCTTATGGAGAATGCGAGGGCCGCGCGGGACTGGGTTGGTCCTGTCACGGTTTAGTGCCGCTCCAAGTACTCGTTTAAACCACCTTTTTT
>DOIU01000079.1 GCA_003511825.1 Gammaproteobacteria bacterium
TCGGGGGACGCCTCCAAAACACGCCGGGCTTCGCGTGCTTGATAGCGCTTTACCGCAAACCCTTCCTCAGCGGGATAGCGGGAGGCAAGATTCTGGAGAAGCGGCTGCGCATTGATCTCCGGTGTTTCCATGCGGCACCCGTATTCCCGTGTCGGCTAATCTCGACAATGTGTTTGGCCATTAGGACTCCGTGTGTTGCCCAGGGGTGGATAGGCGGCGTGTGTCCGATTCCTTAAGGCCGGTGGCGAGGCGTTTTTCAAAGGTTTTGCGCCAGCTCGCGGGTAAGACCGGGATGTCTAGCAATTGCCGAATTGCCTCAAGGTTCATCGGGTCCCGATGCAAGACGTGCTGAATAGCATCAAGCCCTGCCGCAGGATAGGGGCGTTCGATCAACTGCAACGCTGCCCCCGAGTAAACCTCCCCTTCGCGGATCACGCGGTAATACCAGCCCGTCACACCGTGTTGCTGAATGATCCTGGCCATATCAGGGCGCTGAAACCGCACATTGAGCTTCCAGCACGGTTGCCGGCCTTGCGACACTTGAACGACCGAATCTCCGAGCGAAAACACGTCGCCGAGGCAGAGGTCTTTTTCCGTCAGTCCCTGGGAAGACAGGTTCTCCCCCACCTGGCCGACCTGCAAACGCAGCTCGGGGCATAACCGCTGGAGTGCATCGTAGTGTTCCGCCGGGAAATGATGAATCGCTTTTTCCGCGCCGCCATGCACGCGTTGATCGGCCTGCTCATCGCCGGCTAATCCCAGGGTGGTGACTTGTACGGCGCCGGCTACCGGTGATTTGCGAATCGCGCTGGGTTCTCCCCTTGGGCCGAAGGCGTCGATCTGACCCACAAAGACCTGATCAATCTCCGTAGCAAGGCGCGGGGCTTTTACCACGGTACGGCCTTCAACCAGTCTTCGATGCAACGCCGGCCCTGGGCTGTGAGAGCGGGCCCAAATGCCGCGCTCTGTTGACGCAATGCCGGCACGTCGATGCCGTGTTTTGCCAATTCACAGGCGTGGCCGACCAGCCAGGCCTCGATCCGCGTCGCGTCGACTTCAGGGTGACATTGAAACGCCAAACAGTGCTCGCCAATGCTGAAAGCCTGGTGCCGACAGGTTTCTGTAGAGGCCAACAGTGTCGCGCCTGCCGGCAAATCAAAGGTATCCCCGTGCCAGTGGAGCATATGGGTGAGCGCGCCATCGAGGTGTCGGACGGGCGAGCCTTTGCCGGCCTCGGTCAGCTGCAACGGTAGCCAACCTATTTCGGTGACCGGTCCTGGGTAGACCTTGGCGCCAAGGGCGCGGGCGATCAGCTGCGCCCCGAGACAGAAGCCAAGTATGGGTTTCTGCGCCTCAAGCCGTGCCTGTATCCAGGCAAGCTCTCCATTCAGAAACGGGTAATCCGCGACGTCGTACGCGCCGATGGGGCCGCCCAACACGACGACGAGATCAGCCGCCAGGGGATCGATCTCGGCGAGGTCGTCCAGCCCGGCATGCAGGTACCGGATCTGAAAATGGTTGTCTTCAAAGACCTGCTGGTAGCTGCCCAAATCCTCAAAACCGACATGCTGGATGGCGATGAGTTGCTTCATGAATACCCTCGATGGTGATACGCGATGTGTGAGCTATGACACAGTGTGTCCAAAAGGACACATCGTGTCAATTGATGGTAGTATCTGTGCGCATGACGATTCGAATAAAGCTGCTGCGCCATCAACACAGGCTCAGTCTGGACCAGCTGGCGCAACAATCGGGATTGACCAAAAGCTATCTCTCAAAGGTCGAACGCGGCATTGCCAACCCCTCAATCAGTGCATCGATGCGCATTGCCGACGCTTTGAGCGTGGAGGTGTCTGAACTGTTTGGCACACCGGTTGAGGAAGATATGATCTGCGTGGTTAAAGACGGCGATGGCCTGAGCGTGCCATCTGATGAGTCGGACGGCCGCCTGATTGACATCCTCGCCTCGGCGATGCCCGATAAAGACATGCAACCCTTTGTGTTGACCCCGCCGCCCGAATTCGCCGACGGCCCGCAGCAGCATGAGCATCCGGGAGAGGAGTTTGTCTATGTGCTGGCGGGTCAGATCGAAATCGCGTTTCCCGAGCGGGTTGTCTCATTAACGCAAGGTGAGTCGGTTTACTTTCGTGCGCATATACCGCACCGCATCCGGCGATTGGGTGCTCAGCAAGCCAAGGCACTGGTGGTGATCGCTGCGGCGTCCAGGTCCTAACAGACCTGGGCCGCCCTGCAAGTCGTGGCAGTTAGAGCTGCCAATCACTGATGGCCGTGTAGCTCTCCCACAGTTTTTGGTAGAGCGCCGAGCGCGCAATCAGCGCGTCGTGTGTGCCTTGGTCTACAATGCGCCCCTCGTCCATCAGCAAGATCGTATCCGCATCAACCACGGTAGACAGTCGATGCGCAATCACGAACACGGTCTTGTCACGCGCGAGTTCAGCAAAGGCCATTTGCAAGCTGTGCTCGTTCTCCTGGTCCAGTGCTGATGTGGCCTCGTCGAGGATGACGATATCGGCGTCTTTTAACAGCGCCCGCGCGATGGTGACGCGCTGACGCTCGCCGCCCGAGAGGGTTGAACCGCCATGGCCGACCAGGGTTTCATAGCCGTCGGGCAAGGCCAGGATACGCTCGTGAATGCGCGCCTTTTGGGCAGCAGCTTCGATCTCTGCCTGGGTGGCGTCAGGCTTGCCGATGCGGATATTGTTCGCCACCGTGTCACGAAACAGCTGCGTCTCCTGGAACACCACCGCGATGCGATTCATCCAGGCATCGATGGCAAAGTCACGAATGTCCACGTTATCAATGCTGATGCGCCCCTGCTCGATATCCCAGAACCGCAGTAACACATTCATCAGCGTGGTTTTGCCCGCGCCACTGCCGCCGACAATGGCGGTGAGGCTGCCGGCTGGAGCACTGAAGTTGGCCGCGTGAATCACGGGTTTGCCTTCGTCATAGGCAAAGTTGACGCCCTCAAACCGGACCTCGCCGTGGCTTGGGATATCGCGGCGTTCGCCTGAACGCAGTGCCGCCATCTGCTCCACCGCCGTGATGTTCTCATCGCCCAATCGGCTCATGACACCCATCAGCCGATGGCCCAGCATCGCCCGCGCCGGCACCAAGGTGGCAGTCAAGAGCACCAGGGCGGCAAAGAAGCGGACGGTGGCATCCGCATCCAGCTCGGCCAGTGTCGCCACACCCACCAGCGCCCCCACGCCCACCGAGGCCATGGACAAGCCTAAATACAAGCCTGCTAAAGGCGTGTTACGCTTGACGCCGCGGGCGAAGCCTTCACGCATGATCTCAACGGACTTGTGGTAGTCCCGCTCGGCTTCGTCGGTATCCCCAAAGGCGCGCACCACCGACATACCTTCCGCAAACTCAATGATATGCCGAGACGCCTCCGCCAAGCCCACGGAGCGATATTGCATGCCGCGCGTGAGCACGTGTTTTTCGAAATACACAGCACGGCCATGCCTACGGCAAAGGTCAGGACAGCGGCAACCGCCATCGCCGGGTTCAGAACTGCCGCACCGACCAACAAGGTCAGCATCAGCAGGGTATCCGACTGTGACATCGGCCAATGGTGCGAAACCCAGGTTTCAATCCAGGTGATATCTTCTGACAGAATTTGCGCCACCTTGCCTGTATGCAAGGTCCGGAACCTACCCATGGGCAAGCGCGTGAGGTGTTGCAATAAGCCACTGCGCATGCGCAAACCCGCCGCGTAAGCCGCATTGAACACGCGGTCCATCGCAGACGCCAGTACCCAATAGCGCAATGCCACCAAGCCGAACATGGCCAAGGCGCAGAGCAACACCACTTGCCCAGCCGGTTGCCCGGCCTGGACGGCGATCACGCCGGCAACCGCCACGATGGGTGCCGCTGCCAGCAACAGCCCCTCCAGACGGTATAACCAAAAACTCTGTGTATGGCGATGGCTGTGGGTCTCCGGCATCGCGGTTCTCACTCGATTTTTTAAGGCCATCAGACGTCTCCCTCGGGTTGTGAGACAGTGCGGTCGCGGGTAAAGCGGGACTGTTTGGCCGCCATGTGCGTGTCCCACTGCGCGGCGTAAGCGCCCTGCTGGGCCAGCAGCTGCGCGTGCGTGCCCTGCTCCTGAATGCGCCCACCGTCAATAAACAAGATGTGATCAGCGTTCTGGATGGTGGACAAACGATGCGCAATCACAATCACGGTTTTATCTTGCGTGAGCGCACTGATGGCTTGCTGCACTTCGTATTCGTTTTCAGGGTCGGTGAACGCGGTCGCCTCATCCAGGACCAGGATGGGCGCATTACGCAGCAGGGCGCGCGCAATCGACAAGCGCTGCTTCTGCCCCACCGACAGACTCAAACCGCCATCAATCACCGTGTCATAACCGGCGGGCAAGGCCTGGATAAAATCGTCGGCGCGCCGCCTGTGACGCAGCTACGATCTCGCTGTCACTCGCGTCGGGCTTGCCCAGGCGAATATTGTCTTTGACCGAGCGCGAGAACAAGAATATCTCTTGGAAGACAAAGGAGACATGCGCCGCCAGCGTGGCCGGCTGCATCTGACGGATGTCCACGCCGCCAACCGTAATGCGGCCTTCATCCACGTCCCAGAACCGCGCAAGCAAGCGGGCGATGGTGGTTTTGCCCGAACCGCTGGGCCCAACCAATGCCAATGATGTCCCCGCTTTGACCTCAAAGTCCATGCCTTGCAATAAGGGGCTGCCGTCGTAGCTGAAACTCACTTGCTCAAAGCGGATGTCTTCGTGCGCCGGCGGCGTATCGTGGGCGGGCATGGGCAGGGACGTATGCCCCATTAAGGCTTGCCAGCGCGCCACCAGGCCCTCCTGCTGACGCAAGCGTGTTTATACGCCAAACAAGGACGACACCAACAACGCGAGTGACATCGCCGCCAAGTGGAAAAACACCAGCACCGCGAGGCTGATCTGGCCGTCACTCCACAGGTACAAACTGAGTGGCGACATCAACACCAAGTTCGAGCTCGCCATCAGGAAAAACCAATTACTGGGCACGGCCGAGCGCGTAATCCACTCTTGCACGATGTCCCGAAACACCCGAATGGCCTGATTCGCGCGGGAGAGCGCCGCATCGCTGTTGTTATAGGTCTTGACCACGGGGATCGCACGCACCACCTCAGCCAGGGTGGAGGCAATATCCGCCTGCGCTTTAAAAAACCGATTGGTGATGTCAACGCTGCGCTTCACCATCACGGACATCACCACAAAACCCACCACCGTCGGCGCCAGCGCGGCCAAGGCCAAACGCCAATCGAGCCACAACATACCCAAGAGCATCACCACCGGGCCGAAGTACGCGGCCGTGATTTCCGGAATCAGATGCGCAACGCCATCCTCCAGCTTTTCGATGTCGTCGATCAACATCTTGCGCAAATCGACCGCCGAGACACGGGTAAAAAAGCCCAGCGGCACGGTTTTGAGTTTATCGGCGATGGCTTGGCGTTGCTCGGCCTGGACATCAGCGGCGATCAAGTGCGAGGTGCGCGTAGAGAGCGCAAAACTCACAATCATCACAATCGCACTGATGACCATACCCAGCGCCCACGCCATCGCCGCCGAGCGATCCCCCTGCCCTAAGGCATGCACCACCATCCCCGCGCAAACCGCCGGGGCCACATGCATCACGGAGGCGATGCACCCGAGCACAATCGCCACCCACATCCGAACACGGTGTTTGGCGATCATGCCCCAAATCACCGCGAGCACACCGGCGCCCATCGAGTCCTTGCCGCTATCGGCCTGAAACACGGCATCGCCGATGTCGACGGGTTGTTCCAACGACTTTTCCATACAGACACTGCCTATAAAATGATAATGAGAATTATTATCTTTGGGTTTTTACGGTGACGCAAGCGCGTATACCGCAGGAAATGGCCTTACGCGCCAGCGCGTTGCGCCTGCAAGCGGCCGTCTTTCAACATCAGCGTGCGATCACCGAGACGCGCGGCCAGTGACGGGTCGTGGGTCACCACCAGTAAAGCGATGCCTTGGGCACGACACAGCTGCGCCAACACAGCCGTCACGCGGTTAGCGGCCAACCGGTCCAACGCCGCGGTCGGCTCATCCGCCACCAACAGATTGGGCGCACTTGCCAGCGTGCGCGCGATCACCAGACGTTGGGCTTCGCCGCCCGAGAGCAACGCAGTTTTGCGCTCGCGAAACGCGCGCGTTTGCGGCAATCCAACCTGCGCCAGTAATGCGTGCACCTCTGCCTGCCAAGGCCCGCGGCGCCGATAACGCAACTGTAGCGGCTCACTCAGGGCTTGTTCAACAGTAAAGTGGCGCGCCAAGGCCCGATGCGGATGCTGCGACACCAATCCCGACCGCAAAGGCGCGGTATCCGTGCCGACCTGCCAATGTACGTCGCCGCACTGGCAGGCCTCGTAGCCAGTGAGCAGCCGCGCCAGGGTGGATTTACCAACACCGCTCTCACCGACAATGACACAGCAGTCGCCCGCGCACAGCGACAGATCAATCGCGTCCAAGATCACGCGGTCACCCGCGCGGTGCGACAAGCCGCGTACCCGTAAACGCCCGACGTGCGCGGCAGAAGCCTTGCGCAGGCGATGGGTGTCAGGCTCAGCGGATGCGGTGTGCGCAGAACGGGGACTCAACGCCGACGCAGGCAAGGCAGCCACTAAGCTGCGCGTGTACGTGTCTGTGGGCGCACTCAGCACCTGCTGCGCTTGGCCGATCTCCACCAGACG
>DOIU01000445.1 GCA_003511825.1 Gammaproteobacteria bacterium
AAAATGCGGCTGACGTAGGTCACGATCAAGCCAATGATGGGGCCGATGACCAGAAAGGCGAGCGACAACTGCCAGCTCAGGTAGAACATCAAACCAAACAAACCGACAGCCGTAAGTGAGTCGCGCACCAGCACCGTTAATGCCTGGGTCGCGGCATTCGCCACGTTCTGCGAGTTGAAGGTGATTTTGGAAATCAGCTCACCCGAGGAGGCATTATCGTAGAAGCGGGTGGGCAAGCTGAGGTATTTCTCAAACACTTCAGAGCGCACCGATTTGATCAAGCGCCAGCCTATCCACGACATATAATAGGTCGAGGCAAAGCTGCCAATCCCGCGTACGATAAAGATCAGCACAATCAATACAGGGATGATGGAAATCGCCTCAGGATCGCGCTCCACAAAACCCGCGTCGAGCATGGGCTTCATTAAATACGCAAAGCCTGTCTCCGTCAGGGCGAAGACAATCAAACCACTGAAGGTATAGACGAACTGGCGCTTGTACGGCTTAACGTAAGCCAGCAAGCGAAAATAGGTGTCACGGCCTCGCGCCGTGGGTGTGGATGCGGTCGTCACTGTGGTGTTTCACCGTTTTGCGAGGTGGCGATGGACAAGCGCAACATGCCGAGCTGGGCCGCCGCGTCCATCGCGGTCACCACGGCCTGGTGCGGTGTCTGGGCGTCGGCGCGAATCACCAAGGGTGTGTCTCGTTGGCCCTTGGACATCTTGGCAATGGCCGCGCGCAGGGTATCCAGGCGGTTGTTGGTCAATTCGCGCCCGTTCAGAAAATACTGGCCACGCGTGTTGATCGCGATTTCCAGGACGTTATCGGGTGCCGAGACGGCCTCGCGCGTCGCCTCCGGCAGGTTCACTTCCAGTTGGGCTTCCTTTTGGAAGGTGGTGGATACCATGAAAAAAATCAGCAGCAAAAACACCACATCAATCAGTGGTGTGAGATTCAGATCGAGATCCTCGCGCGCCTTTTTTCGAAAATTCATCGCGTCGGCCTGCTAGATGTCTTTGTGGCTGCGGCGCTTGTGCAGGATTTCAACGAGCTTGAGCGCCTCTTGCTCCATGCCGATCACGAGCTCTTCCACATGCCCGCGAAAGTAGCGGTAGAACATCAGCGACGGAATCGCCACCGCAATGCCACCGGCCGTGGTCACCAGCGCTTTGGAGATCCCGCCGGCCAAATCCGAGGGATTGCCAACGCCCACATGGGTGATTTCGCCAAACACGTCGATCATGCCAATCACCGTGCCCAGCAACCCCAGCAGCGGGGTGACGGCGGCAATGGTGCCGAGTGTATTGAGGTATTTTTCAAGATCGTGTGCAACGTGCGCGCCGACTTCTTCGATCGCGTCTTTCATTTCGTCACGGTCATAGTGCTTATTCACCAGGCCCGCCGCCAACACGCGTCCTAGGGGAGACTGCTGCTCCAAAGCCTTGAGGTTTTGGTCGCTGAATTCGCGCTGCCGGGCCATGTACCAGACTTTTTCAACCAAATCGCGGGGAATCACCTTGTCCCGTTTGAGCGTCCAGAACCGCTCTGCAATGATGCCCACTGCCGCAATCGAACAGAGAACAATCGGCAGCATTAACAAGCCACCCGCACTAATCAATTCCCACACAGAATAAACCCTTGTCGCGTTCAGAAGTGAAGGCTGCCGACACGTGCCAATGCTCTGCACGCAGCCTTAAGAAACCTATCGGTAACCCTATACACACCCGCCATCGGTGGCGGCGGGCTGATGATACTTTATTGTAGTCATAAATCGAAATCTGCACGCCAGAATTGCACGTGAGCATCCCGATAGCGTGTCGCCCCACCGCGTTGACCTTGGGGCGTAAACGCGAATCGCACCAGGCCGTCGGCGTCACTGCGATACGCCTCGGCACCGATCGCACGATAGCGCGCCTGCACTGCGGCGTGCGGAAAACCAAAGCGATTGGCAAAGCCCGCCGCATACACCACGGCGTGCGGTCGCAACGCATCCACAAACGCCGGCGTTGACGATGACCGACTGCCGTGGTGCGGGGCAACGATCAGCGACAGCGGCCCACGGATGCCGCTGGCTAGCAACTCGTCCTCGGCCGGGCGCTCGATGTCTCCCGGCAGTAAGACGCGCGACACGCCGCTCTCAATCAGCAACACGCAGGAGTGGTCGTTCGTGCCTGCGTATGCCGGATCACTGCGATTGATAAAGGTGAACCGGACGCCATCCCAATCCCAGGTGTCACCCCGACGGCAATGAGCATCGGCGTCAACGCGGTCATCAAACACGGCGTGGGTGACGACGGAGTCGACCGCAACGGCGTCGCGCACGGCCGCGAGACCTGCCGCGTGGTCGCTGTCAGGATGGGAGATGACGACCGTGTCGAGCCTCGACACACCTCGGTGTCGCAAGTACGGTACAACGCTCACCGCCGCCACGCTGAAGTGGCGGGAAAAACGACCACCGGTATCAAACAAAAGCCTGTGCGACTGCGTTTCAACCAGCACCGCGAGCCCCTGCCCCACGTCGATAACACTCACATCGAAGTCACCCGCTGGCGGCCGCTCCGGATCCGGCCAGAACACCATGGCGGCCAGCGGCACCGCTAACCCTGTCAAGCGCATCGCTGGCGGCAGCAGGGCAACAAAGACCGCAAGCATCAGCAGCCCAATACCCAGGCCCGATGCCCCTGCCACCCAGTAATGCAAGTCCGTCTGGGTTGCCAACCACTGCAGGCTAGACAGTAAGCCGCTGAACACGCTGCCGATGACCGACAATATCCACGCACCGGCATTTTCCCACAGCATGAGCGCGACCACACCGACCAGCACCGCGGGCACAACCACCAGACTGACCAGCGGCACCGCATAGGCATTCGCCACCATCGTTAAGGGTGACCAAAAACCAAAAAACAGCACCGACAAGGGCATCAAGCCCACCGACAAGAGTGCATGCCAACCCAACCAGTGCCAGACGCTGCTGACGACAAAACGCAGCCTGGTCAGCAAAAAATAAATCACCGCCACCGCGCCGAAGGACAACCAGAACCCGGCCCCCATCGGAGACAAAGGCTGTAACAACAGCACACATAACAACGCGATAAAGTACGGATGCGAGAACGGCATATGCCGGCGCCCGCAGCGATACCAGAGATAAACCAGCAACATGATCAAAGCGCGCAAGACCGGTACCGTGAACCCGGCCACACTGGCATACAGACACGCACCGATCAGAGAAACCCCCGCCGCCATCCATTCCCGGCTCAGCGGCGGCGGCCAAAACCACGCCACCGCCCGCCAGAGCAGCGCACCCAAACCCCAGCAAAACATCGCCACCAGCGACACATGCAAACCGGAAATCACGAGCAAGTGACTGGTGCCCGTGAGGCGAAAGGCTTGGCGCTGATCACGCGATAGCCCACCCCCGTCACCGAGCACCAAGGCGCGACTCATCGCCAGCACGACCGGGGGCAACGACGCCGCCTCCAGGCGTTGGAGCACGGCATCCCGCCAACGATGCTGCCAATGGGGATGCGAATCGTGCCGCGTGAACGGCAGCTTGTCGCGCACGTAACCGCTGGCGTGAATGCCTTGGCTGAACAGCCAACGTTCGAGGTCAAATCCACCGGGATTCATCAGTCCGCGATTGGGTTTGAGTCGCACGCTGAACGTCCAGACATCGCCGAGGCGCAGTGGCGGCGCGTGCTGATACCACGACAAGCGCAGATGTTTTGGAAACGGGGACGGGTAATCGGGGGTGACAATGCGTTCCACCTGCAGATGAAACCGCGTTACCTGGCCGTTTTGACGCGGAATATCGGTAATCCGGCCGATAATTTGCAGGTCTACCCCGTAAAATTCGGGTGCCAACGTGCGGCTAACGAAAACCTCCCCGTGCCATCCTGCCCAGATCAGGCCGGCCAGGAAAACGACCAGGTAGCGCGCGCGCTTTGCGGCCACGCATAAGGTTGTCGCAAGAATGCAGCAAAGCACCCACAGACTTGGTAGAATCGGGCTGCTGAAGACGAGCATCATTGCAGCCAGAAAAACAATTACATAGCCATTCATCAATCTGCAAACCTGTTGCGCTATGTTGAGCTTGCTTGAATGAATGGAGGGCCATCGGCAAACGCAGATGCACGCCAGCCTGACCGGACGATGCCACGCAAATTATTAAAAAAATACCTGCCTGACGCAGAAACACTGAATAAGAGTGGTCGACTGGGCTTCCTGCGAGAACATCTCAAAGACCCTGGCCTGTGGCACCTGAACAGACGTTCAGTCTCGGGTGCCGTGGCAATCGGTATGTTCATGTGTTGGGTTCCCTTCCCATTTCAGATGGTATTCGCCGCAATGCTTGCGGTGTACTTCCGTGTGAATGTGGTGATTGCTGCCTCGTTGGTATGGACCACCAACCCGATTACGATTCCGCCGATGTTCTATGCAGCCTATCGTTTGGGCTCCAAAGTCCTGGACCAAACGCCATTGCCCAATCAAATGGAGCTGAGTGCCGAGTGGTTGATGAATAAGATTGACGAAATCTGGCTACCGCTCACGATTGGTTCGCTGCTGTTTGCGGTGGTCTCCTCCCTGTTGTCCTTTTTGTCCGTGCGCCTGATCTGGCGCTTCGCCATGATTCGAAAGTGGCAGAGCCGGCGCGAGCGCCAGCACCCCTAATCAGAAGGCCCTAACAGGGCTTGCCACTCCCTGCCGAGCGCGCCGTGTCTTGACCGATCAAGTCCGCTCCGAACCCAATCACCGGGGCCAGACTACGCGTGCGGCTGAAGCATGCCTGCGGTTAGCATCAGCGTCCGGTCCATCCGCTTTGCCAAGCCGGTATCGTGGGTCACCACCAAGAAGCTGGTGCCCAGCTCCTCGTTCAACGATAACATCAGTTCATAGACCCGCTCGGCGGTCTGCTCATCCAGATTACCGGTCGGCTCGTCCGCGAGCACAATGCGAGGCCGGGTCACCAGTGCCCGCGCAAAGGCCGCGCGCTGACGCTCGCCCCCCGACAGCTCACCCGGTTTATGCGTTAGACGCTCGGCCAAGCCAACACGCCCCAGCATCTCGGCCGCGCGCTCACTGGCGTCCTGTTTGCCAACGCCGCCGATCAACAGAGGCATCGCGACGTTCTCCACCGCGCTGAACTCGGGTAATAGGTGATGAAACTGGTAAATAAAGCCCATCATCCGGTTGCGCAGACGACCGCGACGACGCGGCCCCAGACGCGCCATATCCTCACCCGCAACGCGCAGATCACCCCCACTGGGCGTATCCAGGCCACCGAGTAAATGCAATAAAGTGCTTTTGCCCGAACCGGAGGTGCCAAGAATGGCGACCTGCTCCCGTGCGCGAATGGACAGCGCCAGGCCCTTCAGCACATCAACCTGAGTGGCCCCTTGCATATAATGTTTGCGCAAATCCCGCGCGACAATGATGTCCTGCTCGTCGTGGTCAGTCGTCGGCTTATTCATAGGCCAAAGCCTCCGCAGGCTCCACCCGCGACGCACGCCACGCCGGGTACAAGGTCGCCAACAGCGAAATCGTGAAGGAGACCGTGGCAATCTGAGTAACATCGGCCCAGCGCAAATCAGAGGGTAACTCGCTGATGCTGTAGACACTCGGATCGAGGAAATGCACCCCGAAGAGGTTCTCGATAAAGGGCACCACCGTTTCGATATTACTGGCTAACGCAATACCGCCCACCAAGCCCAGCAAGGTACCGAACACACCAATGATGGCCCCCTGCACCAGAAAGATCCCCATCACACTCGCCGGCGAGGAACCCAGCGTCCGCAAAATGGCGATATCGGCTTGCTTGTCAGTGACCACCATCACCAGGGTCGAGACAATATTAAACGCAGCCACCGCGACGATCAGGGTTAAGATGACAAACATCACCGTCTTTTCGGTGGCGACGGCCTGGAAGAAATTGGCGTGCTTGTGCGTCCAATCCGTGACCCAATAATCTTCGCCGACGGCATTGGCCAAATCCCGCGCTACGGCACGCGCGGCGAACATATCATTCAGTTTGAGTCGCACGCCGCTGTAGCCGCCATCCATCCGTAACAAGACCGAGGCGTCGTCGGCCTGTATAACCGCCATATTGCGATCGTACTCGTACATCCCTATCTGGAAAATCCCGCGCACCCGAAAACGCTTCATGCGGGGCAATACGCCAACAGGCGTCACCCCGGCTTCGGGCGAAATCACCGTGACCTTGTCACCGACGGCAACGCCGAGGAACCTGGCGAGATCGCTGCCCAGTAAAATCCCGAACTCACCCTGGCGCAGATCCGCGAGCTGGCCCGAGACCATCTTCTCGCCCACCTCCGACACCTGAGGCTCTTGCTGAGGCAACACGCCCCGCACCAATGCCCCGGTGACACGATCGGCGTTGACCAACATCACCTGCCCCTCAACATAGGGTGCGGCACCGATCACCTCGGGGTGCTCCCGCGCTTGCTCTGCCAAGGGTTGCCAGGCCTGCATCGGTTCATCGTAGTAAGTAATCGTGGCGTGCGCGGCCGCGCCGAGAATGCGCTCTCGCAATTCTTTCTCAAAGCCGTTCATCACGGAGATGACCGTGATCAAGGCTGTCACCCCCAGGGCAATGCCCAGCATGGAGATCAGCGAGATAAAAGAGATGAAATGATTACGCCGTTTTGCCCGCGTATAGCGCAAGCCGACGAAGAGTTCATAAGGTTGGAACATGGTGCGCGATTAGATCACAAATTTGGCAAAAAAGCGCCTCTTTTTCCGTCTGGAAAAGATTCTCCTTGTGAGCCACATCATGTCTCGGACTCACTCCGCCCATTGGGGTGCCGATACTGTATACAACGGGCCGGCGCATCCTTTACGAGTCGCAGCCAGCCCGGTCCGCCCCCATCGACGCATAAGGCCAAGAACATGTCTGATAAAACTGATAAAGCACTTCTCGAAATTGTCGGCGCAGCCCTGTTACTGGGCATGACGACCGTCTACGCAGATAACCTGATCATGGCCGATCCGGACTCACTGATTAACCCCGACGCTCCGCGCTCGGGGAGTTTGATGGAAGATGTCGCCGTACAATACGGCGAGCCAAAAGCCAAGCGCGACCCTGTCGGTCAACCACCGATCTCAAGCTGGGAATACGATCAATTTAAAGTGTATTTTGAGCACGATCGCGTCATTCATTCTGTCAGCCGCTAAATCGCCTAACTGATCGGCGCCGCTCGCCGTCCGTGAGCGGCGCGACACCTGCTGTTTTCGTCACTAAACATACAAATTGTTCGTACACGCCCCCTCACTGCTCTGCAGCAGTAGCGCATAAAAATCCCATATAGCCCAGCAGTTTCCTGTATATTACTAGGTTGAACAACGCCTTAGTCCCTTGTGCATATATCCATGCCCAATTAAGGCAGTAACATGGGGAAATTCGGACAATTCCACATAAATTGTGCCTGTTTACCCCAATGGAGTCGAAATAATGTCAGCGAAAGTTTCTCTGTTTTTTCTCATACTGATCGTTTCCACGCTGACGAGCCAGGCGACGGCGCAAGGATTTTTTACGCTGCAAGTGGCTTCGTCCGTAACTACAGTCATACGCGCAACGGCAGATGAAGGCAGCCCCCCACCCTCAGAAGAAGAGCAAACAGAAGGTGAGGAAGACGAAGAACCCGACTGCGAATAGCCATCTGCCCACCTGGACTGCATACCCATAAAGCCGGTAACACCGGCATTTCTTAACCATGTCCACGTAAGGGGGAATACTGATGATACAACGAGGAAAAGGCCTGCACGTCGCCACAGCGATGCTGGCAGCAGCACTGTTTGGCAGCACGCTGGTGCACGCCGCCGATAAGCCGGTGGGGATCACACCGGATTTAATGAGCATTGATGTCACCCATGGCGACAAAACCGTCACGCTCAAACGCAATCAAGACAACAATGCCACGGTCATCCCGGCGTTCGCGCGCACGTCCCGTCCCTGCCCACCGTTTTGCATTCAGCCGATGGTGTTGGCACCCGGTGTGGAAACCCTAGGCGAACTTGAGGTGATTGACTACATCCAGCGCATGCAAGGTGGCGATGACAGCATCATCCTGATTGACTCGCGCACACCCGACTGGGTGGAACGCGGCACCATCCCTGGCGCCAAGAACATCTCTTGGGTTGAACTCACGCCCTCCAAAGGTGCCACCACCGAGGGCATCATGAAGGTCATGACGGAAGATTTCGCCGTGAAGCTCGCGGGAGATGCCGACGACATTGCAGTTGATGAGGCCATCGCGGGCGGCGACACCAGCAGCGTATTTGATTACAGTGACGCGAAAACCCTGGTGCTGTTCTGCAACGGCATGTGGTGTGGCCAATCACCGGCAAGTATCGATACCCTGCTCAAGTTCGGTTACCCGGCGGAGAAGATAAAGTGGTATCGCGACGGTATGCAGAGCTGGGAAATTCTCGGTCTCACCACGGTGAAACCCTAGTCAACCGCCACAACCATCGATCCAAGGGCGCTGATTCAGCGCCCTTTTTTTGTGCTTGATTGTCAGGTGCAGTTTGTTGGCCAGTGTGGGAAAATCGTGCGCTTAATTTCAAAGGCGCCACCATGTCTGTGCAATCTGACCCATTACTGCCCCTTGCCCCACAAAGTTCTCGCCGATGGGGCCAACTCTATGGCAGTGCCCGCGCGCTTGCGATCACCGAATACGCCACGCGCTGCGACACTCTGGTGGTGCTGGTCGTCCCCGGCATGCAGGAACTGGTGCAATTGGAGGCCGAGCTTCGCTTCTTTGCCACCGCACCACTCCCGATCACCACCTTTGTTGACTGGGAGACCTTGCCCTACGACCTGATTTCGCCCCACCAGGACATCATCTCCGAACGCATCCGCAGCTTACACCGCTTGCCCGCGATGCAGCGCGGTATTCTGCTGGTCTCCGTCAGTAGTCTGATGCAGCGCCTGTCTCCGCGCACGTTTTTCTCCCAGCACGCGTTGATGCTGGATGTCGGCACCGCACTGGACCCCGACGCCTTTCGTGAACAACTGGTCGATGCCGGCTACCGCGCCGTGTCGCAGGTGGAAGCACACGGCGAATTCGCCTTGCGCGGTTCGATCGTGGACTTGTTTCCGATGGCGAGCCAGACACCCTACCGGATTGACTTTTTTGACGACGAGATCGACAGCATCCGCTCGTTTGACGTGGACACCCAGCTGACCCTCGACAAGCATACAGCCGTCGAGCTGCTGCCCGCGCACGAGTTCCCGCTCAATCCCGAAGGCATCAAAACCTTTCGGCGTAACTTTCGCGCGAGCTTCCCGGCAGAATGCAAACGCAGCCCCTTGTACAAAACCGTCAGCGATGGTCACTCACCCACAGGCATTGAATACTACACGCCCCTGTTTTTTGACGACATGGCCAATCTGTTCAACTACCTGCCGCAAGACTGCCACTTCTTGCGTCTGGCTGGTGCCGACATAGCACTGGATGCGTTTTGGGACTCGGTGAATCACCGCTATGAGGAACGCCGACACGATATTGAACGTCCCATCCTGCCACCCGACCAATTGTACTTGCCCCCCGACGACACCGAGAGCCGGCTGAGCCAATACACGGTCATCGACCTGCAGGCACACAAATTCGATACAGAGACCGACGCGACGAGCGTGGCCTTTAACTTCCCGACACAAGCACCCGGCCACTACCCGATGAACGCCCGGGCGGAGGATCCTGTCCAGATACTGCGCGATTTTTTGGGTGGCTTTGCCGGTCGCTGCCTGATCATCGCCGAATCAGCAGGCCATCGCGAAGTATTGCTGGACCAGCTGCACGGCAACGGCATCCGCCCCTTGGTGATTGAGGACTGGGATGGTTTCCTTGCCAGCGACGCGCCCTTGGCCATCACTCACGGGCACGTGGATCAGGGACTGCATCTGCAATCACCGGCGCTGGCCGTCATCTGCGAGAATCAATTGGGTGGTGGGCGCGTGCGCCAACAACAGCGTCGGCGCGTCACCCGCGACGCCGATGCCATCATCGCCAACCTCACGGACCTCAGCATCGGCGATCCCGTGGTGCATTTGGATCACGGCATCGGCCGCTACCAAGGGTTGACCACGCTCGACGTCGGCGGCGTGCAAACCGAATTCCTCACGCTCACCTACGCCGGTGCGGACAAGCTCTACGTCCCGGTAGCGTCGCTGCATTTGATCAGCCGCTACACCGGTGCCGGCGAAGACAGTGCACCGCTGCACCGACTCGGCAGCGAGCAATGGCAAAAAGCCAAGCGGCGTGCCGCTGAAAAAGCCCGTGATGTGGCTGCTGAACTGTTAGAGATTCACGCGCGCCGAGCCGCGCGCGAGGGTCACGCCTTTTCGGCGCAGGACAGTAACTACGACGTGTTTGCCAATGCGTTCGCTTTTGAAGAAACGCCGGATCAGGCCAGCGCCATTGATGCCGTGGTGGACGACATGCGCGCGGGCACACCGATGGATCGCGTGGTCTGCGGCGACGTGGGCTTCGGTAAGACCGAGGTCGCTATGCGCGCTGCCTTTGTCGCGGTTGATGGCGGCAAACAAGTCGCGGTGTTGGTCCCGACCACCCTGCTGGCCGAGCAACATTATCAGAACTTCCTTGACCGCTTTGCCGATTGGCCGGTGCGCATCGAGTCCTTGTCACGCTTTCGCAGCGCCAAGGCACAGAAGGCCGTGGTTGACGGCCTCGCCAGCGGGCAGGTCGATATTGTGATTGGCACCCACAAGCTGATCCAAAAAGGCATTCAGTACAAGAACCTGGGGCTGGTCATCGTTGACGAGGAGCACCGCTTTGGGGTTCGCCACAAAGAACACATGAAGGCCTTGCGCAGCGAAGTGGATATCCTGACGCTGACCGCCACCCCGATTCCGCGCACATTGAATATGAGTCTGTCGGGCTTGCGCGATTTGTCCATCATCGCGACGCCGCCGGCGCATCGCCATGCGATCAAGACCTTTGTGGGCGAGTGGTCCGACGTGCAGATTCGCGAGGCGTGTCAACGCGAACTGGCGCGCGGCGGGCAAGTGTATTTCTTGCACAACGAAGTCAAAAGCATCGAACGCATCACCCGCACCCTGGAAGAGATTTTGCCCGAGGCTCGCGTGCGCTTTGCGCATGGGCAAATGCGCGAGTCTGAACTCGAAGCCGTGATGCTGGATTTTTATCATCAACGCTTCAATGTGCTGGTCAGCACAACCATCATCGAAAGCGGCATTGATGTACCCACGGCGAACACCATAATTATCAATCGTGCCGACAAGCTGGGCCTGGCGCAGCTGCACCAGTTGCGCGG
>DOIU01000217.1:0-7233 GCA_003511825.1 Gammaproteobacteria bacterium
TTTGTTGACGCTTGCCGCGCTCAGCCTTTTGGTCGCTCTTTTCGTACCTCCGACCGTGGCTTGGCACGACTCGGGAGCGTACCCTCCGGGACCTTTATCAGCCTGGCGGCTAGCGAGGGGCAGGTGGCTGCCGATGGCCATGGTCGCAACGGTTTGTACACGGGGCACCTGCTGGCACAGCTGCGTGAAAACCCTGGGCTCGATATTGAAGACTTACACAAGGCTGTCGCGCGGAACGTCTATCGCAGCAGTCGCAACAGCGGAGACACGCAACGGCCTACCTATCAATCGGACCTGATTGAGAAATGGTGTCTGGCGGATTGTGATCGCGCGCCGTCGCATGGTAAAGCACGTTTGACCGTAAAGACTGAACCACCAGATGCGCGGGTCAGGGTGATGAATATCGCCCGTTCCTACCGTGATGGCATGGAGGTTAAGCTAGGCGAACGCTACGATATTTTCGTGAGTGCGTCGGGTTATACGCCCTATCGGGCCTGGCACGTGGCGGATGAGATGGAAGCAGTGATTCCTGTTGTACTGGAATCAACCGCGAAACCGAAACCGATTCGGCTGCAAGACACACCGACTGAACCCCAGATCAAGGAAGTCACACCTGTTGTATTGGGATCAACCGTTAAATCGGAGCCGACACCGCAGCGAGACACCTCGCTTGAGCCCGAGATCGAGGAGGTGAAGCCTGTTGCGCTGGAGTCAACCGCTAAGCCGGCGTCGACTCGATTACCCGATACCGCACTGGCACCTGAGATGATCGATATACCGGGCGGCAGTTTTCTCATGGGTTGCCTGAATAACGATCGCGTTTGCAACGATAACGAGAGGCCTGCTCGCCGGGTGCAGGTGAAGCCATTTCGCCTGGGCAGGACAGAAGTGACGGTAAGCCAGTTTCGGGCGTTTGTGGATGCCACGGGTTACAGTACTGAGGCCATTGGTAACAGTGGTTGCATGACCTGGAAAGATGGTAAGCGTGCGTACAGCGTTGAAAGCTTGGATTTTGGTCGGTGGGAGTACCGCGACTGGGCCTCGGACGATGCTGGACCGGGGTACCGCGTCGGAGCCTTGGTAGATAGTCATTTGGAGTACAGTGCCGGAAGTGACTGGCGCAATCCAGGGTATCTTACATCAGATGACTTTCCGGTTGTCTGCGTGAGTTGGAATGATGTGCAGGCGTATATCGAATGGCTGAATGACGAGACTGGCAAACGCTATCGCTTGCCGAGCGAAGCGGAATGGGAGTATGCGGCGCGCGGCGGGACACACACCGAGTATTGGTTTGGCAGTAACTCAGCGGACTTATGCGCCTACGGCAATGTGGCGGATCAGACGCGGTCATCGACAGACAGCAGTTGGACCAACAAAGCCGCGTGCAGCGATGGCTACTGGTTTGCGGCGCCGGTCGGCAGTTTTAAGAGTACCTGGCTGGGGCTAAAAGATATGCACGGGAATGTCTGGGAGTGGTTGCAGGACCGTTCGCACGGTGACTATAAAGGGGCGCCGACCGACGGCAGTGCTTGGGAAAACGGCTGGGACTCTCGGCGCATATTGCGCGGCGGTTCGTGGCTCAACCCTCCCGTAGACTCTCGGACGGCGTATCGGCTCCGGGACCTTCCTGACCAGCGTCTCTACAATGCGGGTTTTCGCTTGGCTGAGGGTGTAGTGACATCCGCCGCTGTAGAGTCAGCCGTTAAACCGCAACCAACACCGACACAAAACCTGTGGTTTGAACCCCAAATGGTTGATATACCGGGGGGGAGCTTTCGCATGGGTTGTCTTAGCGATGAGGGTGATTGCTATGACGATGAAAAGCCGGCACATGACGTCAGAATAAAGCCGTTTCGAATGGGTAAATTTGAAGTCACGTTCGCGCAATACGATGTGTACGCTGATGACACCGGAAAACGAAAGCCCAAAGACTGGACGTGGGGACGCGGTAATCGCCCTGTGATCGATGTCAGCTGGGACGATATACAAGGGCATATTCTCTGGCTGAACAAAAAAACGGGTAAATCTTACCGGTTGCCCAGCGAGGCGGAATGGGAGTTTGCAGCACGCGCCGGAACAGAAACACAGTACAGTTGGGGAGATGCCATCGGAGTGGGTCGGGCGAACTGCCGAGATTGCGGAAGCCGCTGGGATAGCCAAACCACGGCACCCGTTGGGAGTTTTTCGCCCAATCCATTTGATTTGCATGATATGCATGGGAATGTCTGGGAATGGGTTCAGGACGCCGCTCACGATAGCTATCGTGGCGCACCGGCCGATGGTAGCGCGTGGCTTCGTGACGGGGACATTCGGCGTGTGATGCGAGGTGGCTCATTTGGTGATGTGTCTCAGCACCTTCGCGTGGCGTATCGCACGAGAGATACACCTAGGCTGAGGTATAGCAGGGTGGGTTTTCGGTTGGCCGAGGATGTGTCGCACTAGCAGCGCGGCGGTTCCCGGAACACAAAACCCGCTACCCCCTAAACGTTCAATTCCTCCCTCGCATACCGAGGCAAGTCTTCCACGGCGGGCAAGGGGGACGGGTTGCCCTGCTCGTCCAAGGCGACAAATTTAAACACGGCTTGCGTGACCTTTTCGCGTTGCCCGATACGGCCCCGCCGGACCCAGGCCTCGACATGGATCTTGATAGAGGTCCGGCCGGTTTCCAGCACCTCGGTATAGACGCCCAAAATATCCCCGACTTTCACGGGCCTGATAAAGCTCATGCTGTCCATTGACACGGTGACCACGCGCTGCTGGGCGCGTTGCCCGGCGCAGATGCCGGCGGCTATGTCCATTTGGGAAATCACCCAGCCCCCGAAGATATCGCCGGCGGGGTTGGTGTCGGAGGGCATGGCAATGGTGCGGGTGGTGAGTCGGCCTTGGGACTCTGTGGACATGTGGGTTCTCCTCAGTAAACAACTTGCCTCGTCAGCACGAGGGTGTGTGGAGACTAACCTAGCGGGGTGAAGTGATCAAATGTTGCCCATCGCATGAAAACTTGACGATGAAAGCGCTTGTCATACGATGTGTGTTAACTGCTTTCCGTACTATGGAGCGATAAATCAGATGGCAACCGTGCAGGTATCGTTGCGCCTCGATGAAAAAGAGAAGGCACGGCTTGAACAAGATGCAAAGCGGCAAGGCCGTTCAGCCTCATACATCCACAATACAGCGTTGAAGCAATACCTCGACCGCCAAGAACGCCGGCGAATGATGCTTGATCAGGCGCTGGAAGATGCTGATCAAGGACATTTTATCTCTCAGTCTGTCATGCATGCCTGGGTTGACACCTGGGGCAACGACTCAGAAAAGGCCTTGCCAGAGGTGGATTTACAATTCATCAAATAGGCGTTGTCTTGTGTATGCACTGCTACTGTCAACAGTACCCTGCATGTTGCCGTAGACGGTTCAGGTAACTGTCGATCACGGCCCCATCATGGATGTGTAAAGAGCGGCAGATTAACTAGATAAGTACACTTAGCTGCGCAATGTTTATTGCAGCTATGGCAGTAATAAGGGCAGCCGGCGCAGCTAACGTATCAAACTGTCCAGAAGCAAATTTGTCTCTGTCGCCGCCACGCCCTCCACCAACCGCACTTCATTCAGCAACTGATTAAAGGATTCCAACGATTCGGTGCGGATCTCGGCGATCAGGTCCCAGCGGCCGTTGGTGCTGTGCAGGGCAATGATCTCCGGGAAGCCGCGCAGGTCGCGGGCGACGCTGAGGGCTTTTTTGCCGTCGACTTGGATGCTCATAAAGGCGCGGATTTTGTCGGCGTCGATGCCGGGGGAGACGTCGATGGTAAAGCCGCGAATCACGCCGAGCCGGACTAAGCGGTCCATGCGGTTTTGCACGGTGGCGCGGGAGACGCCCAGCTCGGCGGCGAGTTTGACGGCGGGCAGGCGCGCGTTGTGCCGCAGCAAAGCGATGAGTTGATGATCGATGGGGTCGAGGTTTGGCACAGTGCCATCTCCTTTTTACATTTTGTCGTCAGATTGCTGCAAAAGTTGCATTTTGCTGCCTAACGCGTGACGTCTATCCGACCCATAATCCAAAGAGGCCCGGATAAGGTGACGCGATATGACCCGCTTTATAGATACTCACAGCCTGACGGCGATGGTGCAGCACGTCGGCGTCAGCGGCTTTTTACAGCAGCTGGTCGCCTACATGGACGCGGATTTTCGCAACTGGTCGCGCTTTGAGAAGTCGGCGCGCTTGGCGAGCCACACAGAGATTGGTGTGATTGAGCTGATGCCGGTGACGGACGGGCAGTATTACGGTTTTAAGTATGTGAATGGCCACCCCGCTAATGCGACCCACGGTTTGCCGACGGTGATGGCGTTTGGCGCCTTGTGCGACGTGGAGACGGGGACGCCCTTGCTGTTATCAGAGTTGACCTTGAGCACCGCCTTGCGCACGGCGGCGACGTCTGTGCTCGCCGCCCGCTATCAAGCGCGCCCGGATGCGCGGCGTATGGCGATTATCGGTTGTGGGGCGCAAAGTGAATTTCAGGCGATCGCCTTCCATCGCACGCTGGGCATCAACGACATGGCGCTGTTTGATACCGATGCGCGCGCGAAAACGAAAGTGATGCGCAACCTGGCGGCATACCCTGAGCTGCGACTCACTTGTGCTGACGGTGTTGCCGACGCGGTCGCGGGCGCGGACATTATCACCACGCTGACGGCGAGTAAGCGCCATGCAGACGTGGTCCCCGTCGACTTGATTCAACCGGGTGTGCATATCAATGCCGTGGGCGGAGATTGCCCGGGGAAAACGGAGCTGCATCCAGACGTCTTATTACGCAGCCGTATTGTGGTGGAGTACGAGCCGCAAACGCGTCACGAGGGTGAAATACAACAATTGCCACCCGACAGCCCGGTAACGGCCTTGTGGCAAGTGATTCAGGGAACGGCGCCAGGCCGGGAAACTCCGGATGAGATCACGCTGTTTGATTCGGTGGGTTTCGCGTTGGAGGACTTTTCGACCTTGCGTCTGCTGCACGATATGGCGCAGCAACAGGGCGCAGGGCAGGATATTGCTTTGGTGCCGGACTTGGATAATCCGCGAGACCTGTTCCAATTGATGCGCACGCCGGCCGATGCGGAGGATCACGCGGGTGCGGGTGCCGCCGTCGAGCAGGGCACGCGCAGCTGTGCGTGATCCGATTCAGATCATCAGCGTGCCGATCGATTTGGGTGCGTCGCGCCGGGGCACGGATGCCGGCCCCTCTGCCTTGCGCGTTGCTGGCTTGGCGCAGGCGCTGCGCGATCAGCGCTATCCGGTGGTGCGGGAGATCGATCTGCGCGCACCGCCCGCTGAAACCCGCGACCCCGGCGACGGATCGCGCCGGTTTAAGGCGGAGATACTGGCGGTCTGTCGCGAACTCGCTGAAGTGACTTGCGATACCTTGGACCAGGGTCGCTTCCCGCTGGTGTTGGGCGGCGATCACTCACTGGCGATGGGCTCGGTCTCGGGTGTGGCTGACCACTTTCGGCAGCAGGGGCAAGACATCGGTGTGATTTGGCTCGATGCGCATGGCGATATGAACACGCCCAGCAGTTCACCCAGTGGCAATGTGCACGGCATGCCGCTCGCCCACCTGCTGGGCTATGGCGATGCTGATTTGTCAGCGCTGGCGTTTGCCGGCGCGAAGGTGAGGCCCGATCGGGTGGCGCTGGTGGGTATTCGCGACATTGACGATCGCGAGCGTGACCTGATCCACGCATCCGGTGTGCACACCTTCACCATGCGCGATATTGATGAGCAGGGGATTGCCAGCGTCAGTCGCCAAGCGATTGAGATCGTCTCGGCAGGTACGGCGGGGTTTCACCTGAGCTTTGATGTGGACGTGTGTGATCCGGCGTACATGCCGGGTTCGGGCACCTTGTCGCCGGGTGGTGTGAGTTTGAGAGAGGCGCACTTGATCTTGGAAGTGTGCGCCGACAGCGGGCAATTGCGGTCGATGGATGTGGTTGAGCTGAACCCGTTTCTGGACCAAGGCAATGTGTCGGCAGAGACGGCGGTGTCACTGGTGCAAAGTGCGTTCGGCCACAGTATTCTGTAGCGCATCGCAAACGCAGAGGAGACACCATGCAGTCACGCACAATACTCGTGGTTGGTGCCAGTCGGGGCATCGGTGCCGCGCTGGTGGAGTCGCTGAGTGAGGCTGGCCACACGGTCATCGGCGCTGCCCGCAGTCCGGCATAGCATTGCCGCTGGATAGAGGCCGATGTGGCCACGGCGTCGGGCATTCAGGCACTGGTGGACGGAGTCGGACACGCCGGGCTTGACACCCTGATCTATGCGGCGGGTACTTGGGAGGCGCAGGGCTTTACGCCCGATTTTGATTTTTTCGCCACAGACGATAGCGAGACGCGGCGGATTATGGCGGTGAATCTCATCGCGCCGATTGAGATCACCAAGAAACTGGTGCCTTGCTTGATGCAATCCGACAATCCGCGCGCGCTCTACCTCGGTGCCTTGTCGGCCGTCGAGCGCTCGGCGTCGGCGCAGGTCGCGTACGTGGCGAGCAAATTTGGTTTGCGCGGCGCGATACAGGCTTTGCGTAATGCACTCGTGTACACGGGTATTGGCGTCACCGCGATTCACCCGGCGAATGTGGCGACCGACGAGGTGCTGCAGGATATCGCCGAGGGGCGTTTCGCGGCGCAAACGCCGATTCCGATGGCGGATATTATCGCGACTGTGCGTTGGTTGCTGTCATTGTCGCCTGACGTGGACGTCGGGGATGTGCCGCTCATGCAGCGCAAGGGGAGGTCGATCGTCGCCGACTGAAGAACAGGGCGACACACAGTGAGGAGGGGTTGGTGTGCATTGACACGAAACTTTAGCAAACCGCAACCCAACTCAACTAATCCTCACACCCTCGCGCCACAGCCACTATAATCCCGGCTGGATGTTTTCTTGAACCTGATGACCCATGCCTTCGGAACTGCTACTCGACGATATTGAAGAACAACCGCTGACGGAATATACCGAGAAAGCGTACCTGGATTACTCCATGTACGTCATTCTCGATCGCGCATTGCCACACATTGGTGATGGCATGAAACCGGTGCAGCGGCGCATTATTTACGCCATGTCTGAGCTCGGCCTGTCGGCGGTCTCTAAGCATAAGAAGTCCGCGCGCACGGTCGGGGACGTGCTCGGTAAATTCCATCCGCACGGCGACAGTGCCTGTTACGAGGCGATGGTATTGATGGCGC
>DOIU01000217.1:7600-8029 GCA_003511825.1 Gammaproteobacteria bacterium
GGCAGGGCAACTGGGGTTCGCAGGACGACCCGAAATCGTTTGCCGCCATGCGTTACACCGAGGCGCGTTTATCGCGTTATGCCAAGGTGTTTTTGCAGGAGCTGGGGCAGGGCACGGTCGATTGGGTGCCTAACTTTGATGGCACGATGTCGGAGCCAGGATTGTTGCCGGCGCGACTGCCCAATGTGTTGCTGAATGGCTCCACCGGCATTGCCGTGGGCATGGCGACGGACATCCCGCCGCACAATCTGCGCGAAGTGGCCGGTGCCTGTATCCATTTGCTGGATAAACCCAAGGCCACCCTCGAAGACTTGATGGCGTTGGTGCCCGGGCCGGACTACCCGACGGACGCCGAGATCATCTCGTCGGCTGAAGAGCTGACCAAAATCTACACCACCGGCCATGGCAGCGTGCGCATGCGTGCGCTGT
>DOIU01000053.1 GCA_003511825.1 Gammaproteobacteria bacterium
GTTTTGCCGGACCACTTCACCACTTCAGTCCGCCGGTGGTGGAATACGATGACGGGTTTCAGGCAAGGGCGGCCGAGGAAGTGCAGGCGCTGCCGGAAGGGGCAGTTGTCGTAGAAATGCTGAGCGATTATGCGGTCATGCTGGAGCAGGCGCGGTGGTGTGAAAATATCGACCTCCGCCCGTTTTCGCAATGAGCCCCTACATAACTAGATCCAGCAACTTCTCGTAATTGTCGACAACGTCATACTTGACCTGATCCTGGCTTACCTTGCTGGCAATCTCGTCAAAAAACTTTCGGGCACATTCGATTTTTGTTTTCTCAATTTCCCGAAGCTTCATTGATGACATCGTGCCTTTGGTCTCTGCGACAAAGTAGATGTGTTTCACACTGCCCTGCCTGAAGGAAATTGCCCAATCGGGGTTATAATCCCCCACTGGGGTCGGGATCAGGAATCCTCTGGGAAGTTTCGCATAAACAACGACATCGCTGGCTGTGTCCAGATCATCCGCAAAGCGCTCTTCAATCTTGGAGTCGGCTACAACATAGTCGTAAACGTGCTTCTTGAGTTTCCGGGTCGCGCGAGAAAAGTCCTGCCCAGTCTGGTTTGCGGTGAAAATACCAGTCTCGTAGCAATCATTGATTGCATCATATCTGAGCTGTTCAATCACCATTGCTGCCTTTTGCTCTTTGATGATCCGCGACGCCTCGGCGATAAAGTGCTCCGGATTCTGCTTGAACTGCGAAAATACCGTTTCCTGAATCCCGCCAAGAAGACCTGCAGCTGTTTCACGTGTGATTTGGGTATTTGATGCGAGATTGCCCACAAGGTCATACTTGACTTTGGATAGAACAGATTGGCCAAATTCTGTTCTCGTCTCGGTTTTCTCAAAACTGCTGCCAGTTTCCAGATCATCCTTGCTGATTGAGCCTGTTTGCTCTCCGCCCTCTATGGTGAACTGCAACGGTGTCACCCGCAAATGGCCATCCAGTGCGTTTACGCATTTTGTGATCAGTTCAGGCGTTTCAAATTCGACCCGGTAAACAGCTTTGTGATTGATTCTGGCCCAAAGGTCCTTGAATTCCTGCTTCTTGAAATTGTCATTGAGCGGATTGGTTTTAGGCTTTCTGCCATCATCGACCTTGGGCAACTCGGCGGTGCTGAACACGCTGTTGATCAGAGTGAAAACGCTGTCGGCATAAGGTTTCAGGTCATCCGGCAATTCTGCCAATGCACCGGATTCTTTGGCGTCATGGTACTTTGAAGCAATACTTTTTTGCCTGTCTACATATCCATTCTGAATGAGGTAGAATTCAATCCCAGCAGCCATTGCCGGGGTGACCTCAATCTGCTCCCCATCCTTTTCCAGAACCTTGCCGGTAAAATAGGCTTCCGTGGCCTGGCGCGGGCGCGACGATAGCGTCTCGACGATTTCGCTTTGTAGGCCCCCAACAAAATCCTTGTAGCTTTCACTGGCAACCACATTCAGAACATTGATGTCATGGACAAAGGCCGGGTGGTCGATCCGGTCGCCCTGCTGGTTGACCGACAAGCGCAAACCACGCCCAACCTCCTGACGGCGGGATATGGTATTGTCACTGTGTTTCAACATACACATGACGAAGACATTCGGGTTGTCCCAGCCCTCGCGCAAAGCAGAGTGTGAGAAGATGAAACGGGTGGGTTCCTCGAACGACAGCAGGCGTTCCTTGTCTTTCAGGATCAGGTCATAGGCGTCCACGTCGTCCGACAATCCGGTGCGCTCGCCACGGGCGATGATCTTGGGGTCGGCCAGCTTTTTCTTTTTGTCGATCGAGAAATAGCCCTTGTGGGTGGCGCTTGTTTCAATGCCGCCCAAGTATTTCCGGTAGGCATCGTTATCCAGCGCCAATTCCGATAGGTATTCATCGCGCAGCAGGGCGTATTCTTCCTCGAAGATACGGGCGTATTCGCCTTTTTCGTCTTCGCGGGAATAGTCGCGGTATTTGGCCACTTCGTCGATAAAGAACAGCGACAGCACCTTGATGCCCTGACCAAACAGCTGCTTTTCCTTGTCAAAATGCGCTTTGATAGTTTCGCGGATCTGGATGCGGCGGATGTCGCCTTCGGTCACGTCCCCCGTAGCCTCGCCAGCTTTCAGAACCTCGCCATTGGTGAATTCGACCACATCGGTCAGCGCGTCGATCTGGCTGATGGTGAAGCCGCGATACTCGTCCAGCTCACCCGACGCGACAAACAGATCATCCCCAAAGCGCAGCCGCTTCAACTGCCGCTTGATCTGGCCGGATGCCAGCTTCACTTCCATGTCAATCCGCGCCACTGGGGCATGGCGGGAAATCTCGATGCCTTCCAGATACAGATACGCATTGGTGCCCGCCAGCCCGCGTGTTTGAATGCCGCGCACGGCGATCTTTTTCACCAGCTTCTGGTTATAGGCATCCACCGCGTCCAGCCGGTGCACCTTGGTGTGCACTGTGCGGTGGGTGGCGGAGTAGCGCAGGATGAACAGGGGGTTGAACTCGGGCAGGGCCTCCAGTGTCGCCTTGCCTTCCATCTTTTGCGGCTCGTCCAGTATCAGGATGGGGCGATTGGCGGCGATCACATCGATGGGGCGGCGTGACTGGAAATCGTCCAGCTCCATGTAAATGCGGCGCTGGTCCTTGCCCTTGGCGGCAAAGGCCTGCGTGTTGACGATCATCACGTTGATGCCGGAATCGGATGAAAAGCTCTCCAGCTCGTGCAGGCGTTTGGAATTATAGATGAAAAACCGCGCCCGTTTGCCATAGCTTTCCAAGAAATGCTCGGCTGTCACTTCGAATGATTTTTTCACCCCCTCGCGAATGGCCACGCTTGGCACCATGACGATGAATTTGCTCCAGCCAAAGCGCTTGTGCATCTCGAACATGGTCTTGATGTAAACGTAAGTTTTGCCGGTGCCGGTCTCCATCTCGATATCAAGGTTCACATCCGCGCCGGGCTTGTAGCTGGCGGGCATGGGCTTGCCGTCATGGCGGCGAAAATCGCGCAAAGACGGGCTGATATTCAGGTTCTGGCGTTTCTGCACGGCCTGAATGTTTTGCAGCAGCGGCAAGGCGGAGGCGAAATCGGCGTTTTTGAAACCCTCGTCCTCCAGCCGCGCCTGCACCCCGCGGCCTGGGTCGACACGGTAGCTTTGGCGCGCCGCTTTGGGCTGACCGGCGAAACAGTCAAGCACGGCCTCAACCGCTTCTGTCTGATAGGGCTGGATTTTGAATTTGAGCTTCATGGCCTATATCGCCTTGACGTCGGTTTCGGGCGAGGTCTGGCGGAAGATCTGTTCCACGTTGATCTTGGTGGCGTCGTCAGCAAAGCCGGTATCGCGGAACACCACGCGCAGGGGTTGGCGGGTGGCCAGCTCGGTCACGAGGGCCTCGGTTATGCCGCTCTCAAAGCAGGCGATCAGGGCGTTGTCATCGACAAAGAACACCTGTTTGCCCTGAATGGTCTCGCGCATAATCGGCAGGGTCAGGTCGACACCCCAGTCGAGCAGCACCTGAAACAGCAAATCCTCGCCCGAGCGATCCGGCTTGATGTTGTCCACCGCATCCAGCAGGCCTGCCTGCGTGGTTTCATCGGGGGTGTAATA
>DOIU01000396.1 GCA_003511825.1 Gammaproteobacteria bacterium
CGAGGTCACCGGGATGAGGCCTTGCAGGCCGTTGGTGCGCAATAGAGACAAGCGCGCGGAGATATAGGCGGGCAGATCGCCCCAGATGGTCATGTTGACATTGGCGGGGAGCTGTCGCTCAAAGCGCTCCGCCACGGTGTGCACCACGCGCGAGATGCGCAGCAGGTTTTCTTTGTGCCCGACCAGAATCTCCATGCCGGTGGTTGGCGAGCCATTAAAGCGAAACAGGTAGTCACCCTCTTCGAGGGTATCGTGAATGGTGGCAAGATCACTGAGCAAGACGGTGGAGCCGTCAGCGTTCTCAATGATGGGGATGCGCGCGAATTCGCTGGCGAAGCGGGCTCTGCTGTCTGTGCGTAGGTAAACGGTGCCGCCGGCGGTGCGCAATGTACCCGCCTGAAAATCCAGCGAGCTGCTTTGTATTTGCTGGACGACATCGGCAATAGTGAGGTTGAGGGGTTGCAATACGTGAGGCAATATCTCGATGCGCATCTCACGTTTATGCAGGCCCCAGACGTTCAGGCGCGATAGCTCGGGTTCGGCCAGCAGCTCCTCACGCAGGCGCTCCGATAAGGTCTGCAGTGTCGCTGAATCGGTGTCGCCATGCAGGTTGACGTACAGTGCCGGGAAATCAAACCCTGTGGTGTGGATGGTTGGCCGTTCCGCTGCCGCGGGCAAATCGTCGATGCCATCGATGCGCAGGCGGATTTTGTCCAGCAAGGTGTCCATCGACTGGCCGCCAGCACGGCGCACAGTGAGGGTGGATTCGCCGTTCTCCGAGCGAGAGGTGATGGCGCGCACACCTTCGAGGCCTTCCAGCGCGCGCTCGAGCTTTTGCGTGACGAGGTCGTCAACCTGTGCCGCCGTGGCGTTGGGGTAATAGGTGACGATTAAGGCGCTGTCGGGCGGCACGCGCGGAAAGCCTTCGATTCGGATAGACAGGCTTGTCATAATGCCGAGGAATAGGATCAACCCCATCAGTAGATTAGCGGCAACAGGGTTGCGCAGAAACCAGCCGGTTAAGTAGTGCATGGCTTAGTGCTCAATCGTTTGTGCTTGGACTTGTTGCCCCGGCAGATAGGAGGCGAGCGGAGACACAGCGACGCGCCAGCTGCTGCTGGCAGCAGGTGCGCGCACGATGATGCGTGTGTGGCGATGAAACAGGACCTCTACTGGGGATTTCTGCAGACGATCTTCGGCGTCAAGGTGCCAAATGTAGCCGTCTTGTGTGAGTGATGACGCGGCAATATTGAGTGTGTCGGGCAAGGTTTTGCCTGGTAATACCACGCGTACAAAGTCGCCTGATAATACCGTCGTGGCGTCTGTCTGCTGGATATCCAGAAACACTTGATATTGGCGGGTTTGTTCGTCAAGGAAACCGCCACCGCGACGAATGCGTGCCGTGGCAATCTGGCGATCGTGCGTATCAAGCACGCGCGCCTCCAGTCCGGCAATGGGGTGCTTTAGCAGCCGCCAGTCTTTTTTAGACAGGGCGACCTTCAGTTCAAACGTACTGTCATCCACCAGCTTGAGCAGCGGATCACCGATATTGACGGTTTGCCCAAGGCTGACAAAGCGGTCTGTCACGAAGCCCGAAAAGGGCGAGTTGATGGTGGCATCGTCTAACTGTTGGCGGGCGGCGGCAAGTCGGGCCTTGGCGGATTTGACCGCGCTTTTGGCGATCGCTTGCTCAGGCAAATGAATAGACAGATCGCTCGGTGGCTTGGTGCCGTCGCGCTGGAATTGCCGGCGAGCGACGGTGGTGGCGCTCTTTGCTTTGCGCAGATCTAACTCGGCTTGCAGTACAGCGAGTTCGGCATCAGCCATTTCGGCGGTATATTGACTGTTTTCGATGGTCACCAGGGTCGTGCCGGCGCTCACCTGCTCCCCAGCCAGTGCGCTCGGGGCAACTTGTGTGATGCGACCGGACACAGCGGCGCGCAGCTCAGCGGCCCAGCGCGGATTAACGTGCGCAAATGCGGAGACCTCCACAGCCTCTGCACCGGTGGATAAGGTTTCCACACTGACCAGCTGATGCGTCGGCGGCGTATCCCGCTGCGCGACGTCTGCGGTGTCTTCTGCCATGATTAAAAAGGCAATCACGCCGAGCAGCAGGAGGCTGGCGACCAAGATGCCACGCCGTCGGGACGTTTTTTGGCGCGGGTTTGGGACGGCAGCGCGGGGTTGATCAGTCTCTGGCATAAGCGGCACCTGGAGTCCTCAGGTGAGGATGAAATGGAACAGTGTTGTATCATAAACAGTCGCCTGATATGGTACAACCGTGTTTCAGAAACATGCGGAAACCTATGGTTACGGATGCGCGGATCGTGCGCTCTCAGGAAGCCTTACTCAGCGCAGCACTCGAAAAACTGCACCACAGTCCAGACGCGACGCTGAGTGAGATTGCGCAACACGCGGGCGTTGGCCGCACCACCTTGTATCGCTTGTTCCCTTCGCGTGACGCCCTAATACGCGCTCTCGCGTTGCACTGTCTTGGGCGCATGGATGCCGTAACAGCACCGATTACGCAGCAAGCGCAGTCTGCCTTGGATGCGATCCGTTTATTGTTTCAGTATGTGATGCCGCTGACGCGTGAATTTGCGCTGCTGATGCGTGTTGATCAGTTATTGGCGGATGATCCAGAGGTGGTGGCGATTCATCGCAAGCACCATCGCGAGCTAGCGGAGTTGATTGATTATGCCAAGCGCCAGAAAGAGATCAGCGCTGCGCTCTCAACGGTTTGGCTGGTTGGCTTGATTGAAGGCTTGTTCCACTTGGGGTGGTCCGTGCAAACGGAACACGGCTACAGTGCAGAAGAAGCCGCCGAGATGGCGTACACCAGTTTTACCCAGGGTGCGCAGAGGTAATCGTTACTTCTATTAGGGCTTGTAGCGCACGCATTGTGGTTTGCCTTGGGCGTATTTTGCCGAGGCTTCTATAGCGCTGTATGCCAATGATGGCACAGGGCCCAAGAACAAGCTGGATGCAGTCAATATGCCTTGCTTGGTGGCGTTGAGTTTGTTCACAGTGACATCCGGCTTGGCCAATGCGCCTTCCACTTCCAGGAATTTCACCAGCGAGAGCGGGCTCCAATCGATGAATCGGCGCGTGTCGGAAGCGAAGGTATAGCGCAGTTTCTCTTTATGAAAATCGATATAGCCTTTACTGGTCAGTAGATTGTCACGGGTTTTAACAATGATGGTGCGGTTAGCGATGGCATAGCCATTGTCAAAACTCATGTGCACATTAATGCAATTGATGCGCTCCTTTTTAGCGTTTTTCTTTTTCGCCCGTTGGCGAGAGCGATTCACCGACGCGTAGCTCATCAGGCTTTTGTCGATGTGGCTTGCCGCTGCTACAGAGAGGTCACTGGCCGTGGTGTCAAAGCTGAAGTACCCACTCAAGCTGCGCGCGATGGCTTGGGTGGAGTCGCCCGCCATGGTGAGCTGCAGATCCACTTTGCTGGTGCCTGAGGTGAATATAGGTTTGCTGCCCTCTTCGGTGGGGAAATGAAAGCGGCTCAAGCGCAAGTGCTGGATGGTGGTTTGCAGCTCAAACAAGGGGTGTTGCGACAGATGCGTGCCAAACAGGCTTAACTGAGACGGTGCGCCCAGGATTTGCAAGTCGTCACCGGTGATGTCGAGGTCTTCGTCGGCCAGTCGCACGCGGATTTTACCGCTGATCACAGGACGGTTGCGGTAGCGTACAGCACCAAACTCGAGCAAGATATCGGCATCCAGTCCGCTCAGCGCGGTAATGCCAAGCGGTGTGTCATCAAACAGTTTACTGGCTCGCGACGCCTTTTTGGCGCTGGCGGGTGGTTTACCCTCGTCAGGTGATTCGGGCATGAGATCGGCCAGCTCCAGTCGTCGCACGGTGATTTTTCCCTGCGCGCGTTTGGGCGTTAGGGTGAGTGGGCCTTCAATCGCGGCTTGGTTTTTACCAAAGCGGGCGACAAAGTTTTTCAGTACCAAGGCGTCGTCCAACTGCACAGTACCGACCGTGCCAAAGGCTTCTGAAATGCGATCAAGGCCTTCGCGGGCGGCCATTTTTAGGCGTCCTGTATAGCCGGTTTGCGCCATCTGTTGTTGCAATTCAAACGTCAGTGGCTGCTGCTGATCGGTAGGTGCGTAGGCGTAGGTCGCTGTTGCGCGAATGCTGTCGTTGTCACTGCCGAGATCCACGTCGTTGATTTGGACATTTTTTGATTTGCCGCCGGGTGAGCGCAGAATCACATTGACAGTGCCGATCTTAACCCGCCACAAGTGATGATGAAGTTGCTTGAGTGCGGCAATGGGCGCCTCAAGGTCGAGGGTGGGTGCATCGTGTCCTGCGCGCTCTGTCAGGTCGGGCTCGGTGTCTTCGGGAATACCGACAATGGTGGTGACGTCGCCAACGGTGATCTCGGCTTCGGCATACTTGGCATCAATCGCCTGCATCAACGGCAGAGTTACTCTGACCTCGCTTGCGCGCACTTTCAGTGCGGAGGAGGGCGGCGTTTCAACACGCAGTTTGGGGATGATGAATGAAACGTTGGGCACGAGCGTGCGAACGTTGATGTTTTGGTCCACCGCCAGTTTGATGTCAGTGTTGGCGAGGACTTGCGCTTCCAGTTCGCGTGCAAAGCTGTCTGAAGAGAGGTAAACGCGCACCAGCCAGCCGGTCAGTAGTGCGGTGCCAATCACGGAGACAACAGCGATGATCAGGCTTTTCCTGAGCCTCGACATGATGGATTAAAATGCTTCCTTAATTTTATTCGTTAATGATTTGAAGGTGTTGCCCACCGAATCCAGTATTTTAGTCATGGATTCGTTGCTGTCAGAGCCGCCACCGCCACACATTTTCTCATGCACACGCCTTGCGGTGTTGCGCTTGGTGGTTGAGGCGGCTCCGTATCCCCACGGGCGGGTTGAGGTGCCGCGTGTATCCACATGGAACCAGCCGTTGGCCACGCCCAGGCCGACGCCGCAACCGCAGCGCGAGTAAACGGTTTTCGCGAACGTCGATACTGACACACCGGGCACGGTCAGGTCGGCGGCTTTGCCGCTGATATGGTAGCTCCGCTTGGACGCCGTCTTCCCTTCCTTCACCAGCTGGTCGTTGTAGGCATAGCTGCGATAGGACGAACGAATCACAAGGGGCTTGCCCAAGGCGCTGCGCACGCGACTTAAGCAATTCACGATAGAGGGGTCGATCCGCGCGTACCGAAAACCCACATCACCGGTTTTAGAAAAATCCCGCACCGTGAAATACGGACCCAGTGAGTGACCGGCGTGCTGATGTGTGTCATAGAGGGCGGTGCCGGTATGGTTAGGGTCAAAATAGGTTTCACCCTTTTTTTCCGGCTTTTGGGCCTTGGCTAAAGGGACTTGCTGAATATCGTGGGGCGAGGAGGACGTGTCAATCTTGGGTGTCGGGCCGGTGGTTATGCAGCCGGAGACCAGGCTCAAGCCGAGCAGTGGCCCCCATACATAGCTGGCCGACCGTCGCTTCATTGCGCGATTTGAGAGTTAATGACTCGCAACAAGGAGACCGAGGGCTTGCCGTCAACCGCGAGATCATTATCCAGCTGGAAATCCTGAATCGCCGTCTCTGTTGCCGCCGTGTACACGCCGTCAGGTTCACCCGACTGGTAACCGAGCGTATTCAGCTTGGTCTGTACGGTCTTGACCAAATCTTGGCTGTAGCCGCCCCGAGACGAACCGCTCATGGATGACTTCTGTGAAGTTTTGATGACGGTCGGTGCGGGCTCAGAACCGGCGCTCTTGTCCGCGCTACCCGAACGGTTGAGCTTGGCGCTCAAGGTTTTGAAATCTTCACCGAGGCCCTGCATGGTGCTGCAGGCGCTGGTCAATCCCATGCCCGTCAGCAGCGCAACACTGAGCATGAGCTTAGACTTTGGAAACGGCATTGGGAGACTCCCTTACATCCATGGCAACGGCCGATAAGGCTACCATAACCGCTTTCGAGGTTTCCATAATTTAATCCATTTGAGCAAAGGGAATTTGCGCATGGTCTCATTTTATGGCTCAAGGGATCTCATCTTGAGTCGAGCAGTAGGTAATTAATTTAGCCATTGCTAAAATATTTTGCTTGCACTAATATCCGCGTAAATTCACTCATGACTGAATCAACGTCGGGTCTCGTCTTATGCCTGCCTGATGTGATTCAGGGATCGTTATTCGAAGGAAATCGCATCATGGTAAGAGCCGATCAATGCTGGTCTTTTGTGGCTGTGTGCGCCCTGGGTTGGGGCGGTTTAATGACTCCTGCTGAGGCAGAGACGCGTGAGGGGGCGGTGTCTCGCCAAAGCGCTGACACCAACAACGTGGAGTTGCAGGACATGGAGGTGTTGGGTATACGCAAGCAGTCGCAGCGGCGTGGGGCGTTGCTTGACGTTATCCAAAAGACGGAGTTAGTCACGGATGATCAGATTGAGAAAATGCATGCCTCTATGTTGACGGAGGCGATCGCTCGCGAGACGGGTGTGCGCGTCAGCAATGAGTGCGCGATGTGCGGTGTAAAGCGTGTGATGATTAATGGCATGAAGGGCGAGCACACCACGGTGCTGATTGATGGCGTGCCTTTGTTTTCAGCGGTTTCGGGGTTTTATGGTATGGATGCCATCACCTCAGCGGGCCTCGGGCGGATAGAGATTGCCAGAGGGGCAGGGGCATCGTTGATTGCTCCCGAGGCGATTGGCGGCACGATTAATCTCGTCACCAAACGCGCCGTCAAGGACGAAACCGTATTTGACGCGGCGATCGGTGAATGGGGTTATCAGCGCCTGAGTGTCGTCAACACGGCGGTTTCCGATGATAAGGCAACCCGTATCACGGCGGCTGGGCAGTTTGATCAGCGCGATCGCTACGATGGCGATGATAACGGTGTCAGTGAAAACCCTGAGCTGGAGAATCTCTCTGTGTTCGGGGTCATCTCGCATGATCTCACTGAGCGCGATGCGCTGGACCTGCGTTTGGCGTATTACCGTTCATCTGTGTTTGGCGGGCCCATGGGGGTGGATCGCGTGCGGGCGATGAGTTCTTACGTTGAAGGGACAGACTCCTCACCGCTCGATTTATTTGAGAACGGCGATGTGCGCGAGCAATTCACAGGCGCACCCTGGGAGACAGCGGAGATCGTCGATACGGATCGCCGGGAGTTTGTGGCGCGCTGGCGACACGATCTAAACGATAACACCAGCTTGATGGCCACAGGCGCGTACGCCGAACACATTCAAGACTCATTTTACGAAGGGTTTGATTATTACGCTGATGACGACTTGTATTACGTTGATCTTAAGTTCATTACCGCACTGGGCGGCAACCATGAGCTGACCTACGGCGTTGACTACCGCGATGAGACTCTGCGATCGGATTCTGCGGTGGTGGATGCCAGAGATGACCTTGACGAGGACAGTTATGATCACTCTGACCTCGGCATATACATCCAGGATGTATGGTCGCCGACAGATGCGCTTGAAGTGTCTGCGGCGTTGCGCGTTGATCACATCACCGTTGACTTTGTGGGTAAAGACAATGGCGATGTGATTGATGAGTCTTTACTGGCACCGCGTTTGTTTGTGCGCTGGTTGCATAATGAACACTGGACGTCACGCATTTCCGCCGGCAAAGGCTATCGCGCGCCCTTGAGTATTTTCGAGACTGAGCACGGCATTCTGTCGGACGGTTTTAATATTGCCATCACCGATATCGAAGAATCACTCTCTGCCGGATATGCGCTGAGCTACGAGTCAGCGCAGTTCTCAGCGACGGCATCGCTGGGTTTTACCGACGTTGAAAACGCGGCGGCGACCGACGACAGCACCGGCATCATTACATTGATCAACACCGATGAAACCGTTTCAGCCACGACGGCGGATTTAGCGCTGGGTTATGATTTTTCATCGCAGTGGTCTGTGGGCTTTGGTGTTGAGTACTACAACTATGACGATGCCTACAAAGAGACGCTTGCGATTGCGCCCGTGGAAACGCGCGCGAAGTTCAGCCTCGATTACACCGGGGATCGCAATCAGTTCTCTGCCACGCTCACGTGGCTGGGGAGCCGTGATCTTGAGGAATACGGTTATGCAGATCGCTACGCCGTATTTAACGATGCCAACGGCGATGGCGCCCCGGATCCAGGTGAGTTGCAAGCGCCGAAATCCACAGATGCGGAGGCCTATTTCACGCTAGACGCGCGCTATCAGCGGAACATTAATAAGACCGTCAGCGTATACCTGGGCGGCACTAATTTGTTCGACTACAGCCATGGCACTGAAGGACGATCACCGTTGCTTTGGGATGAGACCGGTGGGTATGACGTTGTTGATATCTTTGCACCTCTACGGGGGCGTGTCTTGTATGCAGGATTCAAAGCAACCTTTTAGACACTGTGCTGCCCTGTGGGCGGCCTGTACAGAAGCGAATCAATGAATATGCGTTTTTTAGTCGTTGCAGTTTTTGCGCTAGCATGTAGCGATGATGTGCGAGCAAGCTGGCTGGACTATTCGCTGAAGAATCTGCGTAGCAGTCAAACGGAATCGTTGCTTGCCTATGCGCAGCAGCCCGTCGCCGTGGTGTTTTTTGAACCTCGCTGTCGTTGGTGTTTGAAGCAGATGCGCGTGTTGGAAGCATTGTCTGAGCAGTGCCGCGTGCAACCCATGGCGATTGGGCTCAATGGGTCTGTGCGCGATTTGCGTGAGGTCTTGGGGCGCTCGGGCACCGTGTTTCCTGCGTTTATGGCCTCATCGCGACTGCTTGCCGATATCGGGGGCGTGCCCGCCACGCCTATTACGGTGGTCATCGCTGACGGTGCACAGACAAAAGCTGTTAGAGGGTTTCGTTCAGCAGACGATTTACGCCCCTTGCTGCCGCAGGCAAGCTGTTCCGGTGATAGTGCGGATTAATTGCCGTTACTGACGCGTGAGTTAACGCCTTATCGGCGTTAAAACGCTTATGACTTAGGGATGGGTGATCTGTAATTACTGCAATCTATAAGAAATTTTGTATTGGGCTGGAGTTTCAGCATGGATTCCACCTCTTTTCTCTGAGATTTATTGACATCAACAACCAGAATGACAGAGCCGGCGTTAAGGTATCTGTCAAACACCTGGCCAAAATACGTATCGAAAATATACCCTGACCACTTTAAGCCGATCATAATCACTGCGAAAAATGCCAGCAATACCAGTAAATACACGATAAAAGAAGACCCTCTCAGTATATCAATGCAGATGACGACTGATATCACACTGAGAATGATACTTGCCACACTCAGGACCCCCATCCTTCGCTCGGCCGACAAGATTTTAGTTTCCTCTAAGCTTTTACTGCCATTCAGTTGATGGCTTTTTATGCCTTGTTCATCTCTTGAAATCACAAAATATTGGTCGTTGCCGCAGCCGTAATCGTTGAGATTTTCACAAATGGCACTGGCCTGATCTAAGTTTACGATGGAATAAAAAAGTCTGCGCATGATTGCATCTTTGGTCAATCAAATAAATTAAGCCAAAATATCTTATTTTGCCGAATAAGGCGTTACAGGAGGGCTGTATATGATGTTATCGAGTTTCTTTCACGACTTGGCTCTCTCATGCCAGAGGACAACGACAAGCCACCAGCATGGTAAGGGTTGAACGATGAGTGCCTGGAGTTGGCCACTCGATACGCGAATCACATCACTGCCAAACAGAAGGCAGTCGTTTTCCCGCTGCCAGCTGACCCACACGCATCTGTTCGCGCAAACGCTGCTCAAGTAATGACTCGCTCATCGGTAGGATCTCATTGTTCACAGAGGGCAAGTAGGGACAGTTGTCGGTATTGCCATGGGGACAGCTGAGTCATCAGCCACCAGTACGGCAATGAGTGACTTGGTTGCAGGCACGCCTTGCGGTATCCCGGCTGCACAATACACGTCGGTACAAGAAACAGCCAGGCCATGTTTTGGCTGCCTTGCGAGCTCGAGGAGGCTGAATGAACACGCACCCCCGGTTGCCGGAGTTGTGCTGTCGATGGTCTGGATGAGCGACTGCCACCGATTTGTCAGTTAACTCCTGTTTTCTTGTGCTGTTTTTGGTCACGCTGATCTGTTCTTTGAATAATACACGCACTTTATGTATTGACTTTCTCTGTAAAGTGTTTTGATAAATGGCTTGCTGATTGGTAGCATCCCCGTGCGGATGTAAAGTACCATTAGGTAATCCTGCACGGTGATGCAGTTAGCCTTTGTGGATTTAAAGTTTATGCGGTGCTGCTGTAGCAGCCAGTAAAAAGATGTATCACTCGGCGTCGGCTCTAGTCTCTGAAATCTACGCAAAACACAATGATTGGTTAGTCAAATGGCTGCACCTGAAGCTTGCCTGTCCGCATGAAGCGGATGATCTGGGGCAGGATACGTTTCTGCGGTTGATTACCTCCAAAGAGCTTGAGCACCTGCGCGAGCCGCGCGCTTATCTGTTGGTGATCGCCAATCGCTTGATGATGGATCGACGACGACGCAAGCGGGTTGAGAGCGAAGTGCTACAGCAGGTAACGCACCTCAATGAGCGGGTTGACGAACTGGACCCTGCTCGCATTGCGCTGGCGCGCGACCTACTCCGGCAAGTGCTGCTGTTGCTGACGCATGAGTTACCCGAGAAACAACGCAAGGCGTTCTTGCTGGCGAGGGTTGAAGGTAACAGCTATCGCGAAATCGCGGAAAAGCTCAGCGTTTCTCAAAGTAGCGTCAAGCGGTACTTGATTTTGACGATGGCGCATTGCCACAGTCGCCTCTACGACATCACGGCGTGAAAGCAACACACGCATCCGACCAGAATGCCATCCGTGAAACCGCGGCGACTTGGCTTATTCAGCTAGAAGACTGCAACGCAGAACAAAAGCCGGCGCTTGAGGAAGCGCTGGCAGCTTGGCTGAAAACCGATGCGCAGCATCGACAAGTCTTTGAACAAATGCAGCAAATGTGGGGGTCGGTCGATCCCGATGTTGCGAAGGCCAAGCGCAGGCGTCGTCGGACTGTGGCGAGTGGCCTTGCCATGTTCGCGTTGTCGGCCTGGTTGCTCTTGCAACTGCCCTGGGCCTATTGGCAGGCGGATTATCGCACGGCGACGGGAGAGATTCTGACCATCGAATTGCCCGATGGCAGTCGCGCCATGATCAATACCCGTAGCGCGATTAATCTGCAGTACGATGATCAGGGGAGAACCATCGAGCTGGTGCAGGGCGAGGTGATGACCGATGTGCGCCCTGACAACACTGCCACGTCGAGGGTCTTTCGGGTAGATACGCCCCACGGTAGCGTGACGGCACTGGGCACCCGATTCTCCGTGCGACTGGAGTCTGACCAGACGCGCGTCCGTGTGCAGGAATCTCAAGTGCGTGTGACGCCTGATCGACAAGGTCCGCATGCGACGTTGGCGGCGGGTCAGCAGGCGCGTTTCAATCCTCAACGGGTGACCGAGCCCGAGGCCAGTGACGCTAACGCATTTGACTGGACGCAGGACCGGCTGGTTTTTGTCGATGCGCCTCTGAGCGACGTTGTTGAGCGTCTTAACCAATTCCGCCCGGGTATGATTGCAGTGTTCCCTGGTAGCCCCGAGCTGCAGCGACGACGATTTACCGGCGTGCTACCCGCTCGAGACAGTGAGGCTGCGCTACGACTGTTGGTGGACTCACTCAATCTTCGTGCCCGTCAAATCACACCATTGTTAACGTGGCTAGAGTCGCCGTCGTAACGGTCTCAGCAACTCTCGTCTTTGCTGCGTAATAGTATTCCTGTGTTGGGATTGGTTGCAGCATAATAATCCAACTGCGGTACGTCTTGTGGCCTGAGTATGTCTCGGCGGGGCGACTCTTGGTGTCGTCAACGACAAATTATTACATTCAAGGCTGCCCGATTTTCCTCGTGCTTTGTCATTACAAGGTGAGAAGACATCAAATGACCACAGAGGAAACTTCGCATGTACACCTACACACCTCGTCGGGTGCTCACCCAGGCCGTCTTGGCGGCGTTGATCGGCTTCGCCCAACCCAGCGCCACATTGGCAGCGGAACCGCAGTCTTTTAATCTGTCTGCACAATCGCTGCAAGAAGCCATCACCGCCCTTGCCACGCAAGCAAGCTTGATCATTGGGGGGGACGCGGATTTGTTGCGAGGTAAACAGGCCTCGGCACTGCAAGGCGAGTTCACGCCTGAGCAGGCTCTGGAGGCACTGTTGCAAGGTAGTGGCGTCACCTACACCTTTAAAGACGCGAACACCGTGCAGCTCTCACGCGATGTAAAAGACAAGCCTGCCGGCGATTCCCAAAGCCGGATGTTCGAGCTGGATATTCCCTCGCAGGGTCTCGCGCAAGCGGCTGATGCCTTGTCGGCCGCGACGGGCGATAGCATCTTGGTCGCGATAGAAGCGGCTTCTGCCAAGAAGAGTCATGCGCTGCAAGGCACCTACACGGTCGAGCAAGCACTGAATGCGATGACCAAAGATCGCGGTCTGGTGGTCAAGCAAGAAGCCAGCGATCGCTACAGCATTAAGCTTGCCGAGGGGGCGGCCGAGCTGGCTGAGGTTGTGGTCACGGGCAGTTACACCTTGTCGAACGCCAACAGTGCAACCGGTTTGGATATGTCGTTACGCGATACGCCGCAAGCCGTGTCCGTCATCACGCAATACCGGATGCAAGACCAGAATCTGACGGAAATCAGTGATGTGATTGATCAGAGCGTGGGGATGACCTATGACGGCACGCCGCTGGGATCAGACGGTGATTACTTCTTCTCTCGCGGCTTGGCTGTGACTAACTACCAGGTTGACGGTATACCGCGTCCGGCGGGTATCTATGGTTATCAACTTACAACTGCCGACACGGTCACCTATGATCGCATAGAGATTGTGCGCGGGGCGACAGGCCTGATGAATGGCATCGGCAACCCGTCTGCCAGTGTCAACCTGATTCGTAAGCGCCCCTCCGCTGTGCTCGAGGGGAACGTCTCCGCGCAAATGGATTCCTGGGGTAAATACCGACTGGCCTTGGATGTGGGCAATTCGCTGAACGAGGCAGGCACGATTCGGGGGCGTGTCGCCGTCGCTAAAGAGGAAGGGGGCAGCCATATCGTCCGCACAGAGCTGAAAAAGGAAGCATTGTACGCGGTCTTGGAGGCCGATCTCACCGAGCAAACCCTGCTCACGGCCGGGGTCGAATATCAATCGATTGAAAACAATGGCGCCTCTCGCAGCGGCCTGCCATTGTACTACTACGATGGTAGTCGCACGAATTTTGATCGCTCAACTAACGCTGCTGCCACGTGGAGCAGTCTGACCAATGAGCAGCTCGGTGCCTTTATCAATCTACAGCACAATTTTAATGAAGATTGGCGCGCGACCGTTGAATACGAGCATATCGAGCCGAAGTACGACGATGCGTTTGGTTACCTTTGGGGGTCGTTTGAGCGTGACACAGGTTTTGCTGAGCAATGGAATTTCGGTGCCGCTCGCTGGGCCGCCGATTTGGATCAAGACTATATTCGCCTCTCACTGACGGGCAAATTTGATGCGCTCGGACAGAAACACGACTTGGTCATGGGCTTAAGCCATAGTACCAGTGACGATGACGGTACAAATTACTGCGGTTGGTGGTGTGGCGGTGACTATGCTCCTGAACTTCAAAACACCTACCAGTTACTCGCGACAGGAGAATTCCCCCAGCCAGACTTTAGCCCAACCGGAGGCGGCTATGGCGGCACAATTACACAAGAGAGCGCCTATGGTGCCTTGCGCTTAAGACCGGTGGATCGCTTGGCATTGGTTTTAGGTACCCGCTTCACTAACTGGAGTGAAGAAGAGTGGAATCGAGATGCAGAGGGTGTGGTCACCCACACGCCCAAGAATGAAGAGAATGATGTCGTTACGCCTTATGTCGGCGTACTCGTCGATGTGACTGACACGATGTCTGCCTATGCCAGCTATACGCAGATCTTTGAGCCGCAGAACTACAGAGATATCGATTACAATCGTCTGGACCCATTGGAAGGCACCAACTACGAGGTCGGTCTTAAAGCGGATATCCGCGACGGTTTGTTGAGTGCAGGCGTTAACGTGTATTACGTTGAACAAGACAATTTTGCGGTTTGGGTGCCTGACACGTTCACTGAATCAGGCGCAAGTGTGTATCGCGCCGAAAAAGGCACCACCTCCAGGGGCTTTGAGATTGAAGTGGCCGGTGAAATCCTGCCCGGTTGGCAGATGGTGGGAGGCTTTAGTCGCTCTGAACCCGAGGACAATGACGATCAGCCATTGCTGACTGATATGCCCACGGAGATTTTTAAACTGTTCAGTAGCTATCAACTGGAGAAGCTGCTTGTGGGCGGTAATCTGCGCTGGCAAAGCGATGTCTATGTCGCGGACGACGGCCCCGAAGGTGATCAGACTTTCAGGCAAGGCAGCCTGTACCTTATTGACCTGATGGTCAAATTCGATATTGCTGATGATGTTGAGCTGCAGCTAAACGCGAACAATATCTTTGACAAAAAATACTACAGTGGCTTTGGCGCAGGGATTTATGGCGAACCCTTCAATATGGCCGCTTCGGTGAGATACCGCTTCTAGCTCACGGTTGCCATGGCACCCGCTCTACTGGAATGTCTCGGTAGAGTGGGTGTTTTCACGTTTTCCCTTCAAGGTATGACCGCAGGGTCGTCCTTGTAGATAAGCTGTGCTTTTCTCAGCACTGCAGCCAACCTCTACTTGTGTTGATGGGTAGATCTTTAGTGCTTTCTAGTGAACCATTGCCAGAGTCGGCCATCGATCGCAGTCAAGCCAAGGGCAATGAGCAGCATGCCAGCCACTTGGATGAGCGACAGTTGTTCAGCGAGGAACACCACACCCAGCAACATCGCGGAAACGGGAATCAGAAACGTCACCAGTGCAAGATTGGTGGCGCCGGCCTCGGCGAGTAAACGGAAGTAAATGAGATACGCAATGGCGATAGATAGGATGGCCAAGGCAAACACGGCAACCCATGTGGTGGCGCTCGGCACAGACAGTGAGAGGGGTTGGTCGACCCAAATAACCAGTGGGATCAGCATCAGCGACGCCACCGTGGTTTGGCCGGCGGCCGCAGTGGCGGGAGGTAAGGCGAGTTTCCCCAAGCGTCGGTCGTAAACCGTCGCGGCCGCGTAACAGGCAGCTGCGCCGAGGACGGCCAGTTGTGCCCAGAGGTCTGATCCCATGCCGCGCAATGCGGACGGGCCGATCATGACGGTAACGCTCGCGAACCCACAGATGACGCCAACCACTTTACGCGTGGTGATCTTCTCGTCTGCCAGTACTGCACCGGCGAGGATCACGGTGAACAGTGGTGTTGTTGCGTTCAGTATCGCGGCGAGGCTTGAGGTGATGTATACCTGCCCCCACACGATGGCACTGAACGGTAGTACGTTGTTCAGCACCGCCATGACGGCAAAAATTCGCCACAGCTTAGGGTCGCGTGGCAGCGGAAAACGACGCCATGCGACATACAGCCAGAGCGTCATTGCCGCGAGTGACACGCGCAGGTAGACACCGGTCAAGGGCGGCAGCTCTCGCAGCGTGATTTCAACCAAGAAAAAAGAGCAACCCCATAGTAATGACAACAAGCCCAGTAGGGCCCATTGTGTCTTGTTCATGGATGATGAAATCGCTGAAGGCATGGCGCGCGCGTGACTTACGAATAAGGCGCGATTATAGCGGCTCCGGTTATTCGCAGTTGGTCGCGTTCGGACGTGTTATCGGGTTAGGTAGCCGCCGCCGGTGGCGACGGTGCTTCGTCGGTGGTGGGGCGGCCTTCTGTAGCGGTTTAGCTGAAGTAAATGGCAACCAAGACGATAGCGAGAATAAGGGCTGCCTCCAGGGCAATCAGTGACCAGGAGATACCAGGCGGGTTTTTCAGCTCATTGCTGGCAGTATATACATTCATCCGGAGATTCCTCTTTTAACGACTCGGGTGAAGGATTATAATCGTCATCCTTCACAAATCCATGTCTGATGTGTTGCAATGTATACACATTGTAGCATGGCTTGATTCTGAAGTCACACGCAGGTTGTTGTTTGGTAAGAATTTATGCCGAAATCTAAAATTCTCAATATAAGAATAGATCCAGAGCTGAAAAAGAAAGCGCAAAAACTGGCAGAAGAAGACGGGCGCACGCTCTCCAATTGGGTGACGCGTTTGATTGAGAAAGAACTGAAAAAATACAAGAAAAACAACAAATAAATCAATCGCTTGTGAGTTTCTGCGGCTGGCTGCGTTACGCCTTGCAGCGGGTGGCTACCCGCAAGCAGCCGTTAGCGGCCCTCTCAGCGTCGAGAGTCGCCGTGCCGTCTTCGCTTATGCCACAGGCGGCCATTTCCGCAAGTCAGCCAGTTTGTCGTGCTGGCGTTGATAATGCCTGATCAGTTTGCAGTGGCGTTTGACGCCTTCCTCCCCTAAGCGGTCTTCGATACCGGGCAGAGCAACCAAGAGTTCGTGCAATAAATGCGCGAGTTTTGATGTTTCGTGCTTAACCATAGCAATTCACCTGATGTGGACAGAGGTGCGATGCGCGGGCCGTGAATACGCATCCGTATCATTGAGCGTAGACGAATTTCAGCGCGTTTCATAAAAACTGCCTCATTGCAAGCTTTTCAAGCACGATGATTGGACGCGTATCTGGGGCGATGCGGCTCCGAGTCGGGAACCAATGGGCGTGATGTGGCTCTGACTAACGGTGTCTGTTGACCGGGGATGTGCTGTGTTCCGACTCTTCCTGATGGCGTTAGTGATGGTAATGAGCGGGAGTGCGTGTGCGAATTCGCCACCCGCTTCGCAGGCGGTTTCGAGCGCGCCGGAGAATGAGTCCCGGGTGATTTCGCTGGGCTCAGCACGATTACATGTTGGGTTGCATGATGCGGCATCAGCGCAGGAAGCCGAGAAGTTTATTCGCTGGGTGCGAGAATCGGCAGATATTGTGTCTGCGTATTATGGCCGCTTCCCAGTGAGCGAGGTTGGGGTGAACTTGGTGTTGCAGTCGGGCGTGGGTGTGACGTCGGGTCGCGCATTCCAAGGGCGTGACATGCCTCAGATCATCGTCTGGGTGGGTCGCCAGACGCCCGCGAATGACTTACGCGCCGACTGGATTATGGTGCATGAACTGATCCACCTGGCCATGGCCAGCCTGCCACGTCAGCATAACTGGTTTGAAGAAGGTCTGTCTGTGTATATCGAGTCGGTTGCCAGAGCGCGTTATGGTGGCTTGTCGTCGCGCGTGGTGTGGCGAGAATTCGTAAAACGCATGCCGCAAGGGCAACCGGCATCGGGCGATCGCGGCTTGAATTATACCAGTACCTGGGGGCGCACCTATTGGGGGGCGCGATTTTTTGTTTGTTGTTAGACGTCGCTGTGCGTGAGCATACCAACAACCGTAAAAGCCTGAGGGATCTGTTGATACCGGTGCTGGACGCTGGATTGACCCTGAATACGGCGGCGACGATGGACGATGTCCTACGCGTGATGGATGCTCAGATCGGCGTACCGATTGTGCGTGATTTGTACGCTAAGCATGCTTTAGCGCCGGGATCCTTTGATCTCGATGCCTTGTGGAAAGACTTGGGGGTGCGCGTGGAAGGCAATGACATCGTGGTGAATGACGAGGCGCGCTTGGCACACATCCGTCGCGCGATCACGGACGAAAAAGCCTCTTGAGTTGACAGGCCCCGACGCGATGGTCGGGGCCTGCCTCATGGTTGCAGTACTGGGTTTACTCTGCAGTTTGCAGAGACGTTGCATAGGACGGGAATCCCATCACCCCCGACCAAGCTCGGGTCGTGTGATAGTCGTCATGCTGATACGTCCGATACAGCCAAGACAACAACTCATTGGCGCGCTCACCGTACTCGTCATCGATGTGCTGACCTGCCCACGCGTAGCTATTGACCCAGAACCATCCATATGTGGCAGCGTCTGCCCAGTCGTTGCTGCTGGTGTCGTAAGCCATCTCAAAATCGCCATTGTCTCGCTGACGCAAGTAGTTGTCGTCAAAATACGCGAGACTGATTGCGATCACCTTCAGCGCACGGTCTTGCAGTTCCTCGCTGAGCAATTCGCCATCAATCGCGATCATCAGCCCTTCCAGAATCTGACCCTGCCACACGGGCTGGTCGCCAGGGAGGAGGCCAGTCCTTTCGACGTGCGCAACCAAGGTTTCCACGAGGTTATTGAGAAGCGTTGTGTAAGACATGCCTGCGGGCATTTGGGCGTAGCCATACTCCTGAGACTCACTGTAGTGCGTGCCCTCGGGAAAGAGTCGTGCACCATAATACAAGTTGCGTAAAGCCCATCCCAGCGGTCGGCTGCCATCGTTGATCAACCAGTCGGTACGCGTGTGTGCAAAGTATGCCGAGTTATCGATGACCATCTGTGCGATATCCTTCGGCCATTGTTCACCCGTCAGATGTGCGTAGAGCAGCAGTGAACGCGTGTGATAGTTAAACTCCGGAATGTTTTCTTGGCACCAATGGAAGTTCACCGTGCATTCACCTTTGCGCAAGCCAGCGCCTGAACTCTTTTGCAGATAGGGTTCAAACTTGGCAATTTGCACGTCCATACTGCTGCGAACACTGGCGCGAGCACGGTTCCACAAGTAGTCGTCGCCCGTGTGCATCCACGCCATTAACAAGCCATGGCCAAGGTCGTATTGCAAGGCACCCCAGTTCTCGGTCGGTTCGCCGTCGGTGAAGTACGAGCCGCTGATCTGGTAGTCCCCCCAGTTCATCCAGCCATAATTGCCCGAAACAGCGTCATTGGTGTTAATGATGGCATGGCTTTTATTGATGAGGTTACGGTAGGCGGTATTGTGTGACTCAACGCCATCCAGTGCATGCCACCACTCGGGGAAGCTCGGTGCTGGGGGGGCGTTCATCAAGTCTGCCAGCGTCTGTGAAGCGGCAGTGTCGGTGTCAAAATTCAAACCGACGTCCACGGTGTAGCCCGCGCCGCCCGCAAGTTGCACTGGATCTTTGATGCCTGTGAGCACAATATTCCTATTTTTTGAGGTCAGCGAGATGGGGAATTTCTTCCAGAAGTCCTTCACCACGACGCCCATGCCGTTGGTATCCAGTACATGGTCGGGTACCCGTGAGGCCTGAACCACCGACTTTTCCCCGTTTTCACGGGTCAGTTCGAGTGTTTCAAAGACAATTCTGTCCCCTTCTTCACCCTTGGCGGATATTCTCACAAACGATTTTTCGTCCAATATGAAGCTTCCCAGCGCATTTTCTGCCAGCCCTTGGTCGACCGTTATCTTGTCGCGCCCATTCACATGTTTGACGATCACTTCTACTGCGTTGGCCGCAGGATAGGGTGATGCCAACGGGCGTTGTTTCAAGCTCAGTGAAAACGTACCGGATTGATAGGGGCGTATTCTCAGATAGGTGCCGCCTGAATTATCGGCCCAATGAAAGAGCTGCACGGTCCCGTCAGCGCGAGCCTCCTGACGCCAATGAGTTTCGCCTTCGGCCGTGCGCTCTACAATCTTCGGATCAATCCGGTATTCACCGCCAGAAAATGCGTTGAGTTGACCGACGTTATGGTAGTCAAGCGATGTTTCGGTGCGAAAAAATAGCCGAAAATTCTCGATTTCACGTTGTTCCCAGCGGCCATCCCAGTGAGCTTCGGTGGGGTGGTCATCGTGCCGATCCGTGAGTGAGAAAGCTAGGTGAACGAAAGGTTGGTCAGGCCAAAAACGAAAGCGTGCGACATACCACAAGTTGTCTGCTGCGCTGTACCACCCGCGCACTTCCACCCAGTTATCACCGTGGCTGAAGCTCTCGGGCTTCCCGATACGGATGGCCTCGTCATTCAATTTCAGTGAGGATGCCATCGATCTCACGATGCGCTCGCCTGATTTGAGAGCGACAAGATTCAGGCGGTGCTTATCGACCTCAAAATCCATGTTGTCAGTTTTGATCAGGAAATGGCTCGGGGATTCTGTAATCGCCACAGCTGCAGCCGTGTCGGTGTAAGGTGTCTCGTACTCGGTGTTCTGCATGTATTCCACACCACCGGGCTGCGGATCGTCGTTGCCTGGGTCTGTCGGGTTGTCGTCGCCGGGGTCAGGATCGTCACCCACATCGCTGCCTGTCGGCACCGTGATGGTAATGGGCAGCGGGTCAGTGGTTGCTGTTTGCGTGTGTCGATCAAGGCAAGCGACATACACGGTATACTCTCCGCCGCCGTAGGTATTGATCTCATGCGTATGGGTGTAGCCATCGGTGCTGGTGAAATCGGTGTACATGGCGCCGTAAGGGTAGGCGCCAGAGTAGCTGATACGGCAATCAGCGGGTGTGCTGGTGCCGAGTGTGAGCACAACACTCTCTTGCGGCGCGTTGAAGTCGGTTTCAGACAGCACTTCAATCGCATTGCCTGTACCCGTCGGCGTCACGATAGTGAATGCCAAAGGATCGGCGGTGGACTGCTGCGTTTCCCAATCCAAGCAGCTGACATACACAGTCTGTTCGCCGCCACCGTAGGTGCTCAGCTCGTGCGTGTGCGTGTATCCGTCTGTACTGGAGAAAGCGAGATACATGGCATCATAGGGGTACGCCCCTGAGTAACTGATGCGGCAGTCAGCAGGTGCTTGCGTGCCGAGCATCAGCGTCACGCTGTCTTGCGGTTCCTCGTAATACAGCTGCGATTGCAGCGTGATCTGGGGCTCACCAGCGCCTGGATCGTCTGCAGAATAGGTGACGGGCAAGGGGGTATCAGTGTCGTTGGCTATGTCGTTGGCGAGCGATACACAGCGTGCGTAATAAGTTTGATCGGAGCGTCCGTCCGTGGTGACGGTGTAGCGGTGTTCGCGTTGATCGTCAGAGCTGAAATCTTCGGTCAATTGCGTATATGGGATGCCGCCATTGAGACTGAATCGGCATTGGGCGTTGACGTCCGTCGCAATGGTTAGCGCGACGGCTTCGGTGCCACGCGCGTGAGGGCCCAAACCCGACACATAGCTGATCTGAGGCGGAGACTCGTCCCCGAGCGTGATGTTAAATACAATGTCGTCGGTTTCTGCCTGGGTTTCCAGGTCGCGGCATTTGGCGTAATACCTGTGCTCGCCGGGCCCATAAGGGCTGACCTGGTATTGATGCACCTGGTTCCCTTCGTTCGCGAAATCCAAATACAGTGCGCCGAACGGATGCCCGGGTGAACTCGCCAGTCGGCACTCCGCAGGTGTTGCGGTGCGGATGATAAGCGCAATGTCTTGGGTGCCGATGGGGTAGGTGCCGCTGCCCTCGGTGGAGGTGATTTCAGGTTCAGCCAGCGCCTGGGCGTGCAGGCCCGCGAGCGCCATGCCGCCAATTAACATCGCTGAGTACGTCGATTTCATACGGTTATCCTCTTTCTTACGAACGCGTGTGTCGCATCGATTCATGTTTAGAAAGGCAGACAGCTCACCTATCTCTCAACCGGTCTTCATTGGGCACAACGTGAAGCTAGC
>DOIU01000153.1 GCA_003511825.1 Gammaproteobacteria bacterium
CCTGTGTAAAAGCCTTTATAGGCGAGCATCATGAGACTTTCTTTCAACGCCTCTGTCGCCAATGCACTGCCAGTCTCAGCAAACACCACATCGGCCAGCATGGGCGCCAGCGTAATCGCGAATATCCAGCTGTACAGCAGCGATATCATGATGACCCAAAACAGATGATTGGTGTATTCAGCGGTGTCACCCGGCGCAAAACCAATGGGTGCAAAGGCGACGATGCCGACTGCGGTCCCACCGAGCAACGCCCATTTGGTTTTACCCACGACATCCTTCGCTGACGCCAATACACTGCGCCCCGACCGCGTGCCTGTGAGAATACCTTCGGTAACAACAATCGCATTATCAACCAGCATACCCAGAGCAATGATCAAGGCACCCAAAGATATACGATGCATCGGGATCTCCACCACATACATGGTGGCCAGGGTTGCACCAATGGTGATGGTCAGAACGGTCCCGATCACAATCGCTGAACGCATGCCCATAAAGATAAACAGCGTGACGAGTACGATGCCCAACGCTGCCAGCACGTTCACGGCAAAGCTCTCCACCGCTTGGTTCACCGCATCCCCTTGGTGATAGAACTCGTGCACCTCTATGCCATAGGGTCGCTGCTCCAAGGTAGCATCCAGCGTATCTCGAATCGCTTCTCCCAGCTTGGCCACATTGGCACCGCTCACGTTGGAGATACCCAATGCAATAGCCGGCTCACCGTTATAGCGTGTTTTTAGGAAAGCGGGCTCCAGCACCTCTCTCTTCACCGTGGCGATTTCAGAAAGCGGAACGAGTTCACTCCCATCCCCAATAGGCACCATGACCGACGCAATCGCTTGGACCGAATCAATTTCGCCCTTTGGGTGTATGACTAAGCGTTGCTCGCCAACGACGACAGTACCCGCGCGCGTCACTGAGTTTTGTTGTGCAAGACTGTCAAAAACCCTCTCCAGCGACACAGCCAGCGCTGCAACACGTGCTTGGGAAATCTCAAGATAGATCCCTTCCGGCTGCTCACCCAGGGTCGACACTTTGGCCACGCCATCGACGGCCAACAAGTCTTTGCGCAAGTCCTTGGCGTATTCTTCCAGCTCTTGAATCGAAAACCCTTCCCCGGTGATCAAGTAATAAAGTCCAAACACATCGCCATAGTCATCATTGACGATCGGCACACCGGCGCCAGGCGGCAAGTCTCTGACCGAGTTGTCCACTTTCGCGCGCAACCGCGTCCAAATGAGATTCAACGCTTCCCGATCGGGTGCAAAGGCGTGTTTGATATCCACCTCGATCACAGAGTACCCGTAGTAGGATGTGGAGCGGATTTCGTTGACTTCTTGCATACCCTGGACTTCCGATTCGATCGGATCATTAATCTCGTCGGCAACGGTTTCGGGGAATGCACCGGGATATTCGGTCACGATCTGTGCGGTGCGGATCAAGAACTCCGGGTCTTCAAACCGTGGCATCTCAAGGTGCGCCAGCCCACCCCACACCAATGAGATCAGGACTAAAATCCACGCCAGCAGTCGGTTCTTGATAAAGAAAGTTGCAGTATCCATCGTCGAGCCTCCTAGGGCGTGTAGCGGCGAACAGTCGCGCCATCGTGCAAATAATGACCGCCAGCGCTGACAACGGTCTCGCCAGGCGACACCCCGTGAGTGACTCGCAGCATCTCCCCAACACCCACATCAACCTCAATGGGGCGACGGGAGACAACCATAGACGCCGTATCAACCACCCAGGTAAAGGTCTCGTCTCCCTGAGAAATCACCGCGCTGATCGGGATAATCAAGTCTGACACCTCCGGACGCCCGTTCACCGGCAACAATCCACGCAAGGTACCGGTCATGCCGGGGAGGACGAGAAACTCATCAGGGGGCTCGAACTGAAATCTGACCGCAAACGTCTGCGTCCCCGGATCAGCGACAGCTGCGGCCTCCACCAAAGTCGCCGGCATCAAGACACCCGGGGCCGCGTCCAACTCTAAGCTAATCTCCTGGGGTACAACCTGCTGGGAAGCGATGACAATGCTGGCAGGGACTTGTACTAAGGCATCAACCGCCGTACTGCTTTGCAAGATTAAGATCGGCTGTTGCGGTCCGACGGTCTCAAAGGCATCCACATCAATCTTTGCGATCACGCCACTGAATGGGGCTTTGAGTACGGAATCGTCCAAGTCCTTTTCGGCACTGTCCAGCTCCGCTCTGGCAGCATCTCGCTGCGCTAAGCGAGCATCAACCGTGCTTTGGGAAATGGCATTCGTTTTGAGCAGCTGCTTGGCGCGCTTGTATTCATTGTCTGCACGCGTGAATTCAGCCTGTGCAGAATTCACCGCGTTAATAAACGCGCGTTGACCCAACTGCGCCAGGACCTGCCCTGATGTCACCTCATCGCCTTCTTTCACCGGCAGATCTTTCAGCTGCCCCGAAACCTGAAACGTCATGGCGGTTGTATAAGAAGCCTCCACCGTTGCCGGCAGATGAACACGCTCGGTGACAGACTTTTGCTGCACCTCAAAAAGCTTTGCAGGCCTAGGGCCGGTTGCTTGCGTGTCGGGCTCAGACGCTGAACACCCGACGATTCCGTGCAGTACAAGAAACACTGAAGTGAGTAGGAATTGACGCATCGCTTGTTCCTCTGTTGACTAAAAATGACTTGGTGTAAAAGTATTTCGACGGAGTGTCGTAAAAGTTAATCGACATGTCAACTATTTTTGTCGTATTGTATGGGCAGGAAAAATGAAGGACGATTCGATGAGTGACCAAAGACCAACACCTGATAGCGTTTTTGTGGCCAAATCTCAGAAAGGCTACGCAGCGCGAGAGGCACTGTTTGATGCCGCAATCCATTTGATCGCCGAAAAAGGCATCGGCGGGTTTTCTGTTTCAGAGCTGTGTAACCTGGCGGGTCTTAAGCGAACTTCGTTTTACAACTACTTCCAAACCATCGAAAGCCTATTGGATGAACTCTCGCAGCGAGAAGACCGCAACTTCGATGAAAACATGGCCAATGCCTACGATGAGATGAGCCATGGCATCCAACGATTATCTTTTAACCTATTGAAATACTACGAAATAGCGACCGAAGACACGATGTGGAATCGCTTTGTGATGGAGATGTTCGCTAATCATGAAGCCACAGCAGACAACATGACCGAAGACCTCAAATGCGATGTGGTCGCAGCACTTGATGCGGGTGATATCAAGATCGAACACAATGCTATTGATGCGTTTACCGATCTCGTTTTTGCCAGTTTGATGGTGGTAAATCTGCAGCGCAAAGCCGGTCGGCTGCAATCGGGGCAAGGTCAGCAGTTGGTGACAATGATCCTGCAAGCAGCAAACACTAACAAGACATTGATTCGGAAAATCCTGGCGTCAGGGCCCAAATGCTGAGCGCCTGCGCGGGTTGCACGCAAGGGGCGTTGGTTGCCGGTCAATACAGCAGCCGGCAACGCCCCAAGGATTAGACGCGCCAGTTGCCTTTTTTAAAGGCCGATAACATGGTCTTGGCGCGGCCGGCCTCAAGCTCCATGAACGAATTTCCGTGCGCAAAAAAATCGTTCATGCCCGGTATTTCCTTGAGATCTTCTTTGGTGATCTTAGGGTACCCCATTGACCATTCGCCAAAGGCGCGTTCGTCAATCGGCTCAAAAATAAGCCGGGTCACTTTGTCGTGACGCGTATCCTTTTTGATCTTCAGGTAAAGCGCATCTATCGCACTGCTATCACCTTCCAGCACCTGAAAAAACGCCCCGGAATCAAACAGCAAAATGCCGGTAATATCCGCCCTGGCGTTGTTGCGGCGGCTTTGTTCCAGGATGTCTTCGAGCGCCTGGTCAGAGAGGTTTTCCTCAGTGGAGGCACTGCAATAGATGCATTGGACTAATTCCATATTGTCTATACCCTTCGGTTGAACTGCGTCAGTGGATGGCGCTCAGCGGCTCAGGGCAACGGAGTGCCTGTGTGTGTTAGCACGGGGCATGATCATCACAGCACAAGGCATGCGCGCCCTGCTCACTGTATTAAGAATAGAAGATTCTGTTCATTTTTCGCGACACGGACAACATTCTGAATCCGATCATGACAGCTGCAACAGCTTGATCGTCTCCTCACGCAAGATTTCACAGAGCTGGCTCGCGGCGGCAGACGCATTGCCAGCGCGCAGCAGACGGACCTCCACAGCGGGCAGTGGTGGCAATCCCGCGTCAGTGCCTAAACACACGATATCCTTGGGCAAGGCATGCGCGGTGCGCACGGCAACCCCGAGGTGTGAACGCAACGCCCCCCAGATGCCCGGCAAACTCGGGGTGGTCACAGCCAAGGTCCAGCGCTTGGAATTGGCCTCGAGTGCAGCAAATGCGGCCTGCCTGAAGAGACACGGAT
>DOIU01000188.1 GCA_003511825.1 Gammaproteobacteria bacterium
GGCCGGCGGATCAAACTGCGCTATGCGCATCAGGGCGGCGTCAATCCGCCGATTGTCGTGATTCATGGCAATCAGGTAGACAAGGTGCCTGGTGCCTATAAGCGCTACCTGTCGAATTATTTTCAGCAGGCCTTAGGGTTGTTCGCGACGCCTGTGCGCCTGTCTTTCAGTGTCAAAGAAAACCCGTATGAAAACCGCCATGCCCGACGCTTGACGCCCTTGCAAAAGCACAAGCAAGAGAAAGCGCGTGCGCGGGGGCAGGGTGCGTCGGCGCGTCGACGCCGATAGGGAACCCATGCCAGTCCCTGTGGTCTATGTTGCAGAGCAGTAAGCTGCCTGCAGGTAGGGCTGGCAAGTATGAAGCACTGTCACAAAAAGGGTTTTGTCTGCGATTTAGGGAATTGGTACCATCAGGTGCTGAATCTGGCAAGTTAACTGCAATGTCTAGCTTTAGGAATTATGGGTGGTAAAGAACTGATTGAAGACGGCGGGCTGGCGGTTGAAACCGCTAAACCGAAGCTAAAGAAACCTCCCCTGTATCAAGTGATTCTCATGAATGACGACTATACTCCCATGGAGTTTGTGGTACAGGTTCTGGAAACTTTTTTTGCAATGGACCGTGAAAAAGCAACGCGTGTCATGCTCCAGGTCCACACGCGTGGCAAGGGCGTGTGCGGTGTTTTCACCCGCGACATTGCAGAGTCGAAGGTTCACCAGGTCAACCAGTTCTCCCGCGAGAATCAACATCCGCTGCTGTGCGATATGGAAGAAGCCTGAGCGGTAACTATTGACTGGATTGATTGATGTTAAGCAAAGAGCTTGAGTTTACGCTGAACAACGCATTCAAAGAGGCGCGTACGCGACGTTTTGAATTCATGACCGTGGAGCATCTGCTACTGTCGCTGATCGACAACCCCACGGCGGCGCAAGTGCTGCGTGCCTGTGGCGGGGATCTGGAGCAGTTGCGGCGTGAGCTGGAAGAGTTCGTCGTCGAGAATACGCCACTGCTGGAAGACGAGAATCGCGAAACGCAGCCGACACTCGGGTTTCAGCGCGTATTGCAGCGGGCTGTTTTCCACGTGCAAAGCTCTGGCAAGAACGAAGTTTCAGGCGCGAATGTGTTGGTGGCCATTTTTGGCGAAGCAGACTCACACACGGTGTATTTGCTGAATAAACAGAATATTACCCGCCTGGATGTCGTGAATTACATCTCGCACGGTATCACCAAAAACTCTGAGCAAGACGACGAAGAATCTGTCGAGCTGAACGATGAATTCGCGACCGAAGACACCGAGCAAGAATCCAAGCCGCTTGAAAAGTATGCTGCCAATTTAAACGTGCGGGCCGAAGAAGGGCGCATTGATCCCCTGATCGGGCGCGAATCGGAAGTTGAGCGCGCCTCGCAGATTCTCTGCCGACGTCGCAAGAACAACCCGCTGCTGGTGGGTGAAGCTGGCGTCGGTAAAACCGCCATTGCCGAAGGCCTGGCCAAGCGCATCGTCGATGGGGATATTCCCGATGTGCTCAAAGAGAGTGTGATCTATTCATTAGATCTTGGTGCGCTGGTCGCCGGTACCAAGTATCGCGGCGACTTTGAGAAGCGACTCAAGTCCATTTTGACCCAATTGAAATCCGAGCCTGGTGCGATCTTGTTTATCGATGAGATCCACACCATCATCGGTGCTGGCGCTGCGTCGGGTGGCGTCATGGACGCGTCGAATCTGATCAAGCCGATGCTGGCATCAGGTGAGCTCAAGTGCATCGGTTCAACCACGTATCAGGAGTATCGCGGCATCTTTGAAAAGGATCGTGCATTGACTCGCCGTTTCCAGAAGATCGATGTGGTTGAGCCCTCGGTGGACGAGACCTACCAAATCCTGAAAGGGCTGAAATCGCGCTTTGAGGAATTCCACGAAGTGAAGTACTCCAACAATGCACTGAAGGCCGCTGCTGAGTTGTCAGACCGCTATGTGAATGATCGCTTTCTCCCCGATAAAGCCATCGACGTGATCGACGAAGCGGGCGCGCACCGTCGTGTGAAGACAGACACGGTGCGTAAGAAGTCCATTTCCGTCAGAGATATTGAAACCATCATCTCCAAGATTGCTCGGATTCCGGAAAAGAGCGTCTCGGCCTCTGATATGAGTAAACTCAAGACCCTGGGGCGAGATCTCAGCATGATGGTGTTTGGTCAGGACGAAGCCATCGATACCTTGGCATCTGCCATCATCATGTCGCGATCGGGGTTGGGGCCTGTCGATAAGCCGATTGGGAGCTTCCTGTTTGCCGGCCCTACCGGGGTTGGTAAGACGGAGGTCACCCGACAGCTGTCCAAGGTCATGGGCATTGAGCTGATCCGCTTTGATATGTCGGAGTATATGGAGGCTCACACCGTATCACGTCTGATCGGCGCACCGCCGGGCTACGTTGGCTACGACCAAGGTGGCTTGCTCACGGACGCAGTCATCCAGACGCCTTATGCCGTATTGCTGCTGGATGAGATTGAAAAGGCACACCCCGACGTCTTTAATTTGTTACTGCAAGTCATGGATCACGGGACCCTGACGGACAATAATGGACGAAAAGCCGACTTCAGAAATATCATCCTCGTGATGACCACCAATGCCGGTGCAGAATCCATTAACCGCCAGAGCATGGGATTCACCGTTCAAGACAAATCGCTTGATGGGATGGAGGCGATAAAGCGTCTCTTCACGCCCGAATTCCGTAACCGCCTGGATGCGGTCATCCAGTTTCAGCCGCTTGACAAGAACATCATCCTTAATGTCGTGGATAAGTTCGTGATTGAACTCGAAGCGCAATTGGAAGAGAAGAACGTCGCTATTGACGTTCAACCCGATGCCAAAGCCTGGTTAGCCGAGCACGGCTTTGATGCGCACATGGGGGCTCGGCCCATGGCCCGCGTGATCCGCGAAAACATCAAGAAGCCGCTCGCGGAAGAGCTCTTGTTTGGCAAACTGAAAAATGGTGGCAAAGTGCTTGTTCGCCTCGACGACGAAGGCAAGCTCACCATTGATTGCGAAAGCAAACAGGATGATGGCAAGATCGTCCCTGCTTGAGGGGCGATTGACAGGCCGAGAGGCTAAATAAGCTGGCGCGCGTGCCTAACGGCTGCGGTAAGTGATGCGCCCTTTGGTCAAATCGTAAGGTGTCAGCTGCACGGTGACCTTGTCACCCGTGAGAATACGGATGTAGTGTTTGCGCATCTTACCGGAGATGTGGGCGGTAACGACGTGCCCATTGTCCAGTTCTACGCGGAACATCGTGTTGGGAAGGGTATCGATCACGGTACCTTCCATTTCAATCGCTTCTTCTTTCGCCATAGGTTGTGCTGTTGTCTGAATCGGATTTAGAGAACACGCAATTATCAACAATTTGCCGCTAATCTCAAGCGGTTCACCGATAATTTTCCGACTTTTCTAGGGGATTTTACGTATTTGCGGTTTGATGCGTGAATTCAGGGGTTTTCGCGATCACTGATATAGGATTTCATCGCCAAGAGACTGTCGCGGTCAAACGAGATGGAGTCAATGCCTTGCTCTAACAGAAAATCTACAAAGTCCTGATAATCTGAGGGGGCCTGTCCGCAAATACCCACGGCTTTGTCCGCGTGCCGGCAGGCCTCTATGGCCATGGTGATCAGCTTTCGCGTCGCTTCACTGCGCTCGTCAAGGTCGGATTCCAGGCCAGCTTCACGATCCACACCCAACGCGAGTTGTGTTAAATCATTGGAGCCAATCGAGAAGCCATCGACGTGCTGCAGAAACTGTTCGGCGAGCAGGGCATTACTCGGTATTTCGCACATCAGGTAGATATTGAGGCCGTCTTCGCCACTCTTCAACGCGTGACTCGCTAACAGCTCGACCACTTTTTCGGCTTCAGCGGGCGTGCGGACAAACGGGATCATCAAATGGACATTGGTCAATCCCATGATGTTGCGCACCTTGTGCAAGGCCTCGCATTCGAGCGCGAACGACTCTGAAAAATCATCAGAAAAGTACCGCATGGCGCCGCGCATGCCGATCATCGGGTTTTCTTCGGCGGGCTCAAAATGCTCTCCGCCAATCAGCGACGCGTACTCGCTGGACTTGAAGTCTGAGAAGCGCACATTGATCGGGCGCGGGTAATACGCGGCTGCGATCATACCCACGCCTTGTGCCAGCTTATCCACAAAGAAGTGCCGTGGAGACGCGTAGCCGTCGGTGAGGTCTCGCAACGTCTGCTGCGTGGCGCGATCCAACGCGTTGCTGTTGAGCAAGGCCATAGGATGCGCTTTGATGGTATTGGCCATCAAAAATTCAAGCCGCACCAAGCCCACGCCGTCAGCGGGGAGAAAGGACGCCTCCATGGCTTGCTCAGGGTTGCTGAGGTTGATGTAGATCTGGGTCTTGGTGGGCTTGAGCGCATCGGTGTAGACCTTTTCGACATCAAAGGGCAGGATGCCGGCGTAAACATGGCCCGCATCGCCATCCGCGCAGGACACCGTCACCTTGGCGCCGTCATTGATGGTCTCCGTGGCGTCGTCGCAGCCGACCAAGGCCGGAATCCCCATTTCGCGCGCGATGATGGCCGCGTGACAGGTGCGACCGCCCCGGTTGGTCACAATGGCCGCCGCTCGCTTCAACACCGGTTCCCAGTCCGGATCGGTTTTATCGGTGACCAGAATCTCGCCGCTTTGCAACTCGTACATCATGGCCGGGTCGAGTATCACGCGCGCATTACCGGTGGCGATGCGTCGGCCAACGCTGCGTCCGTCCGCCAGCGCTGCACCGTGCTCGCGCAGGCTGAAGGTTTCGTAAACCGTGGTTTGCACACGCGCCTCTACCGTCTCCGGCCGCGCTTGTACGATAAACAATTCGCCCGTATAGCCGTCTTTCGCCCACTCAATATCCATTGGGTGCGGCTGACCGGCGTGGCGCGAATAATGATCTTCGATAATCGCGGCGTAGCGCGCGAGGGTGAGTGCCTCGTCATCATCAATAGAAAACTGGCGCCGCTCAGAGGTGTGCACCGGTACGTTCTTGGTGTAGACGCCTGCCAATTGCTCCGGTGCGTATATCATTTTGATTTCTTTACTACCCAGGTGCTTTTTGATCAGCGGTTTGTAGCCTTTTTCCAAGGTTGGTTTAAAGACAAAAAATTCATCGGGGTTCACGGCGCCTTTGACCACATTCTCACCCAGCCCGTAAGAGGAGGTGATCAACACAGCATCTCGAAACCCGCTTTCCGTATCCAAGGTAAACATCACGCCAGAACAGGCTTGATCGGAGCGAACCATTTTCTGGACAGCGACAGAAATGGCGACTTCGTGGTGATCAATGCCGTGCTTCTCGCGGTAAGAAATGGCGCGATCGGTAAACAAGGAGGCGAACACCAATTTGCAGGTTGCGATGAGGTTGCGGGTGCCGGCGACATTCAGATAGGAATCTTGCTGACCGGCAAAGGAGGCGGTTGGTAAGTCCTCAGCGGTCGCGGAGCTGCGCACGGCGACGTCTGGTTTGGGGCCGTACTGTGTCTCAAGCGCTTCATAGGCGCCGACGATGGCCTCCGCCAGGTTTGGGGGCATTTCGCTGTGGATCAAGCTTGCGCGGATTTTCCCACCTGCGTAGGTAAGCGCATCCAGATTTCGGGTGTCCAGCCGGTGCAGTTGATCGCTGATTTGCTCGTGCAAGCCATTATGGCGAAGAAACAAGCTAAAGGCGTCGGTGGTGACAGCGAATCCGTTCGGTACCTTGATACCCAGATCTGACA
>DOIU01000509.1 GCA_003511825.1 Gammaproteobacteria bacterium
GTGCCCGAGGTCGGGCGTCGCCCGCGCGAGCTGCGGCATGGTTTCAAGATGCCGTTTCGCATAGGCCCGCGCCAGTTCATCGACTTCGCGCTGCACCCGCGCTGGTCGCTGCGCACGCTGGCGGCCGGTGCTCCGGGCATGGCCAACTTCGATGGGGTGGCGTATGTGTTTGACCGCACCGAGAGCCGCGCCGCCGCGGACTGGGACACGCTCGCGCGCCTGCGCGAAGCCTGGCCGGGGCAGCTGGTGGTCAAAGGTGTGCTGCATCCGGACGACGCAGCGCGGATGGTGGCGTCAGGGGTCGATGCCATCCAGGTGTCCAGCCATGGCTGCCGGCAGCTCGACAGCGCGCCACCCGCCATCGACGCGCTCGCTGCCATCCGTGAACGGCTCGGAGCAGACTACCCACTGTTCTACGACTCGGGCCTGCGTTCGGGCGAAGGCGTCGTCAAGGCGATCGCCGCGGGGGCGGACTTTTGCTTCTTCGGGCGGGCACTGCTGTTCGCCATTGCCGCCGCCGGCGAGCCAGGCCTGCATCGGCTCTGGTCGGTGTTCAGCGAGGAACTCAGCCTGACCCTGGCGCAAGTGGGTGTACCGGACGTCGCGCAGTTGCGTGTTGAGAGTGTTTCTGTGTGATGACGCTGCGACCCAAACATAGTCGATCGTGCCGACAACGATTGCATCCCTTTGGGCAAATACACCCGAATGATACGGATTGCTTTGTTGCAGGGGAGCTAGTGCCATAGGCACTGTCTGGTCTGCATAATCATGCCGCAGGATTGATGGATGATTGCGTCTCGGATCTCGAACGTTTGAAAGCCCAGCGTATCGCGGTAGAAGCGGACCGTGGCGTCGTACTGATGCGGCGGCACTTTCATCGCGATATTGCGTCCGGCCTGGAAACGGGGAGTGTCTGGCATCGCGTATTCTCCAAGTGGGTGTGTTTCATCAGTATACTACCCACAATGCAGGTTATTCAGCGACACGGAGATACGACGCGCGATGCCTATCCTTGATCGATTATGGGCCTTATCCAGGCAGCCTTGCGGTGACTGAGCTGGCCGGTTTCCCGCCGTGTATGGCGCTGTTAGATTGCGAGACAACCGGCGGCAAGGCAACACGCGATCGCATGACAGAGGTCGCGGTCATACGCGTGGAGCACGGCGTCGTGGTAGACCGCTGGCAAACACTGTTGGACCCGGAGCGCGCCATTGCGCCGTGGATCACGCGCCTGACCGGCATTGACGACAACACAGTGCACGGCGCGCCGGTCTTCGCCGACATTGCTGATGAACTCTACGCGCGCTTGGCGGATGCGGTACTGGTTGCCCACAACGCGCGGTTTGACTATGGCTTTCTCAAGAATGCGTTTCGTCGCGCGGGCATGGACTACCGCACGCGGCCATTGTGCTCGGTGAAGCTCAGTCGCAAGCTGTTCCCCGGTGTCAAGGGGCATGGGCTGGATGCCTTGATTAATCGGCATGGCCTGCAGGTGCAAAGTCGTCATCGCGCAATGGGTGACGCCGACGCGGTGTTGCAGTTCTTTCATCACGTGGCCCAGGCATTTGCCGAGGAAGACATTCGCGCGGTCTGCGATGGGCTGCTGCAACGAGCGACGTTACCCGCGCATGTGCAGGAGTCTGACGTGGATCGCTTGTCGGCAGCGCCGGGCGTCTATCGCTTCTACGCCGACAATGGGCATCTGCTCTACGTGGGCAAGTCTGTTTCTATACGCGACCGTGTATTGAGCCACTTTGCTGGCGATCATGCGCAGCGTCGGGGGCTGGAACTGTGCCAACGGATTGCGCACATCGACTTTACCCGTACGCCCTCAGACTTTGGCGCGCAGCTGCTGGAAAACCATGAGATCAAGACCTTATCGCCGCAGTTCAATCGTCGTCAAACCCGCGTCCAGAAGCTCTATCAATTCGCCGTATCGATGCCAGAGGATGGCTATCCGCGTATCACACTGGTGCAAGCGGACACGCGCAGCGCCGACACCATTACCCAGCGTTTCGGCTTGTTTCGCACGCGTCGGCAGGCTGAGGAACAACTGCGTAAATTGGCGGATGTGTATGGCCTCTGTCATCGCCTAGCCGGCTTGCAGAAGACTGGCAGCGGCGCGTGCTTTGCGCGGCAACTTCGCCGTTGCACGGGAGCATGCTGTGGCGAGGAGCCCGCTGACATCTATCGCTTGCGCGTTGATGCCGCCATGACCACGCTGAAAAACCGCGCATGGCCTTGGGATGGGCCCGTGTTGGTGCGCGAGCAGGGCATAGATCAAGGCGATACGCAATACCACGTCGTCGACCAGTGGTTGTATTTTGGTGCGGTGCGGGATGAACAGGATGTGCATGACATCATGGACCAACCCGATGCGCCTTTTTTTGATCGTGACACCTACCGTATCCTGATCCGTTTTTTACTCAGCCCGGCGCAGCTCGCGCAAAACCGCTTGCAGATCTTGCCGCTGCGCGACACACTGGTGCCAACATGATTGACCCAGTTCTACTGGTCTCGTCAACGGTATGTTGTTAGGGGGCTCACGAGTCACTTTCTAAGGTGCGATCACGATGAAACAGATTCTCATCTACGCTGACAGCTTGACCTGGGGCATTATCCCCAACACCCGAAACCGTCTGCCTTTTGATCAACGCTGGCCCGGCGTGTTTGAGCATGCAGTGCGCCAAGCCGGCACCTCCGTGCGAGTTATCGAGAACTGCTTAAACGGGCGTCGTACCGTCTGGCCCGATCCGTTCAAGCCCGGGCGGGACGGGTCTGAAGGTTTGGCGCAGGTCATTGAGATGCATTCGCCCCTGGATTTGGTGATCTTGTTGCTGGGCACGAATGACTTCCAATGTACCCATCAACACAATGCCTGGCTCTCTGCGCAAGGGACAGCCAAGCTCATACAGATCATTCGCCAGGCGCCGATTGAGCCGGTTATGCCCGTGCCTGACATACTCGTCGTTTCACCGCCGCAAATCATCGCACCAAAGGGCCCCATTGCGCACAAATTCAAGGACGCAGAGTTGCGTTGTGTCGGCTTGTCCGCTGCGCTTCAGCAGGTGGCCGAGGAGGCAGGCGTCCATTTTTTTGATGCAGCACGTGTAACCGATGCCAGCGTCGTTGACGGTATTCATCTCGACGCGCCACAGCATCGCGTTTTGGGTGACGCTATTGCAAAAGAAGTGCTGGACTTGGCGATCCTCTGAGTCAGTCGTCAGTGTTTCGTCGTTGTGCAAGCGTGGTGTAGAATCAGGGAGCCGCACGTTTTGTGCATCCACGATAACCCAGGGAAGTTACAGCATGCCTTACATCGCCTTTGAAGCGGGCCAACTGTCCGCAGATGTGAAACAGCAGTTGATCGAAAAACTCACGCAAGTCTCCGTTGATATCACCGGTATTCCTAAAGAGCTGTTTCTGGTATCGATTCGGGAATTTCCGGATGAGAATGTCGCCGTCGGCGGCAAAACCGTGAAAGACATTAAAGCTGACTTGGCCAAGTAAACCGTGGCGGCGCAAGCAAAATACTGCTCGCGTCGCTGACCCCGCACCTCCTGTGACGAGCAACTGACGCCCGTCGCACCAGTACCTTAACGATCAGTAAATTGTACGCGCGCTGCGTGCCGTGATAGCGTGTGACCTACCGGGGCATCGCGAGCTTGCCCGACACAAAACGATAACAAAGTTGTGCGTTAATACCGGCGCTCAGGATGATTAGCGCTGGGGCCACTGGGCCCGTATCGCCCCGCATGCGCTGTTGCGTATGCGGCCACAGATTTACAGATAAACGGATAGGCTGTGATTCTGCATATTGTATTGTTCACTTTTAAGGACGGCTACTCTTGGCAATCGCCAGCTGCTTTGACTGCGGAAGCCAAGAGCAAAGACCACCCCTCCCACATTCAAGAGATTATTGCCTGGATGACAGGGCGCAATATCTCCGATCGAGACATTGCTGCTGATTTTGCCGTCGCCGGCGTTTTTACGGATCAGGCTGCTCTGCAACGCTACCGGGTGGACCCTGACCATCACGTCGGTGCGACCTTATGGGCAAAGATTGCCACTTGGCAGATCATTGATATTGATCTGAGCGCTGATTCATGCGGCGTTGAGGGCTTTCATGCGCTTATGGCTGTAGACAGTGACTCGCAGGATTAGCGGGCGCGGGGTCGCCGGCCTTGACGCAGAGAGGCTTGCAGTATCCCACTCTCGATATGCAAGTGTGGGGATACACCGCCTCACCATCCAATCATCATTCAGCTACTGAAGGAGGTTTTCATGCAATACCATGCCAAAGAGCACAAGTGTGCGATTATCGTCGATAACCAATTGCCGGTGGGCCTGGCGGCTAACGCGGTGAGCGTGATCGGCATCAGTTTTGGTAAGGCGATTGAGGATATCGTCGGGCCGGATCGACACAGCCGCGACGACGTCTGTTACCCAGGGGTGATCTACTCGCCACTGCCGATTTTGTCCGCAGACGCCGCTGCCATTGCTGATATTCACCAACGCAGTTTGCCTGAGGCCGGGCTCTATCGTATGCCGTTCAGCGCGCTCGCGCAGTCGTGCAAAACCTACGACGAATACACCGACAAGCTTTCCCAGACGGATAGCACCGAGATCTCTTTGGTGGCCTTGGGCCTGGTCGGGCCGCGTAAATTAATCAACAAACTCACTGGGCATTTATCATTGTATTAGGAGCTCACCATGTACGCCATCTTCAAGGAAGAAGCGCTCGCACTGGCGCAAACAGTGTATGCCGACCATGTGCGATTTGAGCAAGGCGAGTGGGGCGAAGCAGATCTGCATGCCCACCGCCAACGTCAGCTCAGAAAAATTCTGCAATACGTGTGCGAGCACTCGGCGTTTTATCGCGACCATTTGGGCAAGCCGTCGCAGGCAGCTGTGTCTCAAGCCGAAGACATTGATATTACCCAGATGCCTTTTACCACCAAGGAGGATTTGCGCGCTCATGGGTGGGATATGGTGTCGGCACCACTATCTGACGCCTGGGTGTACTACGAAACCACCGGTACCACCGGCAAAGCCACGCCGTGTCCACGCAGTGAGATTGACTCCATCCACAACAACACACCCTTGATACTGCACTATGAGCGCATCCTGAAACAGCATGGCGACCAGCACGTGGTGGGGATCATGGGGCCGACAGAGGTGCACTCCACGGGAGACACCTTTGAAGACGTGATGCGTAGCATCGGTTTCCCGGTTGTGAAGATGTGGCCTCGATCGCCCGTGATGGGTTACTCCCGAGCGGCGGAGCTGATTGAAGATCTCCAGATCACCACCTTGGTGTGCACACCGGCTGTCGCCATTGGGTTGGCCAAGCATTTTTTGGCGCAGGGACGAGACCCTAAAGACACCTGTGTACAGGTGCTGATGACCTTGGGCGAACTCAGCACACCTCAGTTACTGCGCAATATCGGCGCGGCGTGGGGAGGGCATGTCTACAACTGTATGTACGCCTCGCAGGAGGCTTCGATCATGGCGGTGGCGCAGTCTGATAATAAGCTGTATACCGTGCCGCTGAATAACCTCTATGAATTGATTGATCCTGACACGGGCGCGGTGATGGATGTGCCTCTGGATCATCGTGATCACGTGGGTGAACTGGTGGTTACGCACTTGTATCAAGGGCAAAAACCCCTGATCCGTTATCGCACGGGCGACATGTTGCGCGTGCGACGGCAGCCTGATCAGACCTGGCAAGTGACGCCGGTGGGGCGTGTGCGAGATCGGCTGATGCTGAACGATTGCCCCGTCTCGGCTTATGACATTGAGGCGGCGCTGTTAGAACACCTCCCCGGTTGCCTCGACTACCACATCGTGATTGAAGCACAGCACGGCCGTGATGGTATTGCCGTGGTGGTGGCCAATCATGCCCCAGCGCAGCTGCGCTTTAACACGGACCTTGCCGCGAACCATATGGCCGAGGTGTTAGGGGTGCCGGTGCGCATCTCGGAAGGGGACACTGAGGGCATTACCGCGACATCTGCGATGGTCAGCTGGAAGGCGGCGCGGATTCACGACCGACGGGCTCCGGATGACCATGAGCGCACGGTGGCGCTCGCCATTTCCGCCAACCGAGGAGATTGACATGGGTGTTCAGGAAGAGATCAACAGCGCAACGCCTCGCCATTTTGATTGGGTGTATTGGGCCGGTGAACTGTGTCGTGCGCAGGAAGTCAGCTTGCCGCTGACGACGCAGGCGTTTAACTATGGCACGGGGGTGTTCGAGGGGATTCGTGCCTACAAATCGGCGTCGGGCGCGGTCGGCGTGTTCCGACTGGACGATCATATGCAGCGACTGCAAGCGTCGGCGCGTTTGCTTAAGATGGACACGCTCCCAGACCATGCCGCGCTGGTTGATGCGGTGCTGGCGGTGTTGCGCCAGAATGCGTGTGACGACGACTGCTATGTACGGCCTATTGCGTTTAAGCAGGCGTTGCAACCCGGCGCGGGTTTTGGTGTGAGTCTGGAGGGGGGCAGTGATGGTTTTTCGATCAACTGCCTGCCCATGCCGAGTGCCTCGCAGCTCCAGGCACTGCGATGCTGCGTCCCCGCCTGGCGGCGAGTGCCGGATTATTGCATCCCGGCACGCGCCAAGGTCACTGGCCTTTACGCCAACGCTGCGTTGGCCATGCAAGCGGCACACAGTGCAGGGTGTGACGACGCGATAATGCTCAATCAACAAGGGCAAGTGGCGGAGGCCACCACGGCCAATGTGTTTATCCGACGCGGGCGGCGCTTGATCACGCCGCCAGAGAGCGCGCACATCCTCGCCGGTATAACACGGGATACCGTATTGCAACTCTGTTCCAACGACGTCGGCATGGTGGTTGAAGAGCGCGACATCTCCCTGGCCGAGCTCTACAGCGCGGACGAGTGCTTTTTGACCGGCACGGGTCGCGAGATCGCGGCCGTGGTCTCCATTGATGGCTACACCATTGACCAAGGCGCGCCCGGCGAAATCACCACCACGTTGTTTCATCGTTACCAAGCACTGGTGCGCGGTGGTGTTGAGTGCTATGCCCATTGGATAACCCCCGT
>DOIU01000526.1 GCA_003511825.1 Gammaproteobacteria bacterium
ACCATAATCTCGCGAACCTGAACACCACGGGCTTCAAGGCCGACCTTGATGCCCTGCAGAGCGAGCCGGTGTACGGCCCCGGCCATCCCGGCCGGGTCTATGTGCAAAACCTGGGTGCAGGTGCAGATTTTACTGGCGGTCAGATCATCCATACCGGTCGTGAACTCGATATTGCCGTCCAGGGAGACGGCTTTATCGCCATACAAGACCGCGATGGCTCTGAAGGCTATACCCGTGCGGGAGACCTTCGAGTCAATCCTAACGGGATTTTAGAAAACGGTGCGGGATATCCGATCATGGGCAACGGCGGGCCTATCGCCCTGCCCCCCTTCGAAAAACTCGAAATCGGCAGTGACGGTACCGTATCCATCCAACCCGTTGGACAAGACGCGAACACACTCGCCGTGGTGGACCGTATCAAACTGGTGAATCCGCCAACCAATGAGTTGAAGAAAAACGACAACGGCATCTTCCACGGCGCGAATGGCCCCTATGAACCCGATGCGACCATTGGTGTGGTCAACGGCTCCATTGAAGCCAGCAACGTCAACGCGATTGACGCCATGGTCAAAATGATCGAACTGTCCCGTCAGTATGAGATGCAAGTGAAGATGATGAAAACCGCCCAAGACAATGATGCAGCGGCGGTCAAGCTGATGCGTGTCAGCTAACCCCTAATCAGTAAGGAATAAGACAATGAATGGAGCTCTTTGGGTAGCAAAAACCGGTCTCGACGCACAACAAACGCGTATGTCGGTGATTTCGAATAACCTCGCCAATGTGAATACGACAGGCTTTAAGCGCGACCGAGCGGTGTTCGAAGACCTGATCTACCAGAATGTTCGCCAGGCTGGTGCACAGTCATCACAAGACACCCAGCTTCCGTCCGGCCTCTCCGTCGGCACGGGTGTACGCGTGGTCGCGACAGAAAAACTGTTCACGCAAGGTAACTTTACCAGCACCGAGAACCAAACCGATTTTGCCATTGAGGGCCGAGGTTTTTTTGAAATCCTGATGCCGGATGGCTCGCTTGCCTACACGCGAGACGGCTCATTTCAGGTCGATGCACAAGGTCAAATCGTCAACTCCAGTGGTTACGTGTTACAGCCCGGCATTACTGTTCCTGACGGCACCTTAAGCTTGACGGTTGGGCGAGACGGTACTGTCAGCGCTCAGATTTCAGGCAGCAGCGCCCCAACGCAACTCGGCCAGATTCAGTTGACAGACTTCATCAACCCTGCCGGCCTGCAGGCCTTAGGTGGTAATCTGTTTGCTGAGACGGCAGCCAGCGGTGCTCCTCAACAAGGCAACCCTGGCGTTGCCGGACTTGGTACATTGGTGCAAGGCGCTGTGGAAACATCAAATGTTAACGTGGTCGAAGAGATGGTCGGCATGATAGAAACACAGCGCGCCTACGAGATCAACTCAAAAGCGATCTCCGCTGCTGATGGCATGCTTCAGTACCTGAACAACAACCTCTAGGATGCGCCATTATGGTTAGTCTGAAGACACATGTTCGCCGACTCGCCGTGTTGATCGCTATCGCGTCCATCACGGCGTGCGGTGGGCAAAAAGCGCTCAAGCAACCGGCATTCCAACCGGCGTTGCCGGAGCCGGTCGCCCGCCCTGCAGAAGTCAACGGCTCGATCTACCACAGCGCGACCAATCGATTCCTCTTTGAGGACATCAAGGCGCGCCGCGTGGGTGATTTGATCACGGTGATCCTGGATGAGGCGACTAACGCGGCCAAAAAAGCCAGTACCAATACATCGAAAGACAGCGGCGTAGAAATGCCTGGCCCCACGCTATTTGGTTTGCCAGTCACAAGCAACGGTCGCCCTATTCTGAACAATTCGCTCACCTCAAACACGAGCTTCTCTGGCGCAGGTGATAGCAGTCAGAGTAACAGCCTGTCGGGCAATATCACGGTGACGGTCGGTCAGGTACTGCCGAACGGCAATTTAGTCATCCGGGGGGAAAAGCTACTGACCCTGAATAACGGCAGTGAGGTCGTGCGCATCTCGGGCATCATACGCACTGCGGATATTACGCCTGAAAATACAGTGGTTTCGACCCAGATTGCCAACGCCAGCATCACGTACGGTGGCAACGGCGCTATTGCTGATAGCAACAAGCAAGGCTGGCTGACGCGCTTCTTCAACAGCCCCATTTGGCCCTTTTAAGCAGGAATACATACCATGAGACATTTGCCGCAATGGATTGCAGCGACGCTAGCTTTGCTGATGTCTGCAACAGCATCTGCCGAGCGGATAAAAGATCTGGCTTCGCTTGCCGGCGTGCGTGATAACCAGCTATTGGGCTATGGGTTGGTCGTTGGGCTTGATGGCACGGGCGACTCGTCCACCGCATTTACTGAGCAAAGCATGCGCAGTATGTTGTCCCAGTACGGGGTCACCATTCCGCCCACGGTGAAGATCAGCCCAAAGAACGTTGCCGCAGTATCCATTCATGCAACCCTGCCTCCCTTCTCGAAGCCCGGGCAGAAAATCGATATCACCGCCTCATCGTTAGGCAATGCCAAGTCTTTGCGTGGCGGTAGTCTGCTCATGACGCCTCTGCGCGGTGCTGACGGTGAAGTCTACGCCATCGCACAAGGCGACCTCATCGTGGGCGGGCTCGGTGTCTCGGGCAATGACGGCTCACGTATTGCGATTAATGTCCCCAGCGCCGGACGCATACCCAACGGAGCAACCGTTGAGCGCGCGGTACCGAACGCCTTCAATAGGGGCGAGGCCATCGTCTTTAACCTGCATTCACCCGACTTCACCACGGCGAAACGTATGGCGCAAGCGATCAACAAAAAGCTGGGCAGTGTGCAAGCCAAAGCGCTAGACCCTGTCTCTATAGCGGTTAAGGCACCGGAAGACCCCGGCCAACGCGTCGCATTTGTATCGTATCTGGAAACGATGCATGTTGACCCCGGCCACGCTGCAGCTAAGATCATCGTCAACTCTCGCACGGGTACCATCGTCGTCGGCAATCACGTCACCGTGATGCCAGCCGCCGTCACCCATGGCAGCTTGACCGTCACCATCGACGAAGGTGTCGCAATCAGCCAGCCTGGGGCTTTTTCCAATGGCGAAACCGTCGTCGCACCTGTGACCGACATCACCGTTGAGCAACAAGACAGTCGCATGTTCAAACTCGATAAAGGCGTCACCCTGAACGACATTGTACAAGCCGTTAACCAAGTCGGCGCTGCCCCGGGCGATCTCGTTGCCATTCTGGAAGCACTGAAGCAAGCCGGCGCACTGCATGCGCAATTGATTGTGATATAGGTTTCTCATGCAAGCAGACGCACAAACAGCAGCGATCTACACGGACCTTGCCGGACTAGCCAAACTCAAGGGCGCGGCTCGCCATGGCAAGGCTGAAGCGCGCCAAGAAACGGCGCGCCAATTTGAAGCATTGTTTATCCAAACCATGCTAAAGAGCATGCGCCAAGCCATGCCGGAGTCATCGCTCACCGGGAATGATCAGGTGAAGCTTTATCAAGATATGCTGGATAAACAACTCGCCATCGATATGACACGACGCGGCGGCATTGGCATCGCCGAGTTCATTGAGCGGCAGCTCGCTCCTGCTGCACAAGACAGCGCAAAGGCCTCCAACACCACTCCCGAACCGTTGGCGCTGGTCACCCGACTATGGAGCAGTCGGCCTTCAGCAACATCGGAGTCTGGTGACACCGGTACAAAAACTCAGAACACGGTAGAGAAGCCTGTAGGTACACACTGGCAATCTCCCAAAGACTTTATCCAGGCATTGCTACCGGCAGCGAAACATGCAGCGCAACGACTGAAGACGCGCCCTGAAGCCGTACTCGCTGTTGCGGCGCTTGAGACAGGTTGGGGTCAACACGTCATCGCACAGCAAGATGGCCGCAGCAGCTACAACCTCTTTGGTATCAAAGCGACCGGCGGCGATACTGCGCGCGTTTCAGCCAACACACTTGAATACAAGCACGGAGCAATGCATCGCGTGCGGCAGGCGTTCCGCAGTTACACCAGCCCCAGCGGATCAGTGGCTGATTTTGCAGACTTTATATTGCAAAACCCTCGCTACCAGGCAGCGCTCACCCATGCACACGATCCAGAAGCCTTCTTGGCGGAATTGCACAAGGCGGGCTATGCAACTGACCCTGACTACACCGCCAAAGTCGTCTCTGTTTTGAAACAGATTCAGACTATGGTTCAAGGGCCTGTAGCCTCCGCCGATACATCAACTCAGGGAACCTGACTCGAACGGAATCATGCGTCATGCCAGACATATTACGCACAGGCATTAGCGGACTACTCGCGGCGCAACGCGCCATCGCGACAACATCCCACAATATCACGAACGTTGACACCGACGGGTACTCGCGCCAGCGAGTGAACTATGTGACGCGACCGGCCCAGGAAACAACCGGGGGCTATGTCGGGCAAGGCGTGTCCGTCAGCGGCATCGAGCGGATCAACAACCAGTTTCTGCAAACCCGTCTCGAGGGAGCCACCAGCTCTGAGTCTCGCGTGGGCACGTTCTATGAGATGATGAGTCGGATCGATGTCATCCTCGCCGAAGACAACTCCGGACTGGCATCGCTGCAAACAGACTTTTTTAACGCACTGCAAGACCTCAACACCAACCCCACCTCTGTGGGCGCTCGGCAATCCGTACTTAATGGCGCGGCGAACCTCGCAGATCGCTTCAACGGGTTGCAGGGCCAGTTTGACGCCTTGCAAAGCGAAACCAACAACCGCATTGGCACCGTGATCAAAGACATCAATACCATTGCTGAAAACATTGCCAACCTGAATTTACAGATTGTCCAATCTGGCTCTAATCCGCCCAATGACCTGCTTGATCAACGCGATCAGCAACTGACTGAGCTTTCGGAACTGGTATCGATCAGGACCCTCGCTATGGACGACGGCTCTGTCGGCGTTATCGTCGGTAACGGTCTCAATCTTGTCTCCGGGCCGGATGCCATGCAGCTTGCCGAAACGCCAGACCCCGAGCAGCCCGAAAAAACGCGCATTATGGTTCGCAGCTCTAACGGCGACCGTGTTATTCAAGAGCAGGTTTCCGGAGGCGCGCTGGGCGGCTTACTGGACTTTCGTCACGAGCTCGACAACGCGATGAATCACCTCGGACGCCTATCGATTATCCTGGCCGACCAATTCAACGACCAGCACAGGCAAGGCCTGACGTTAGAAGGTGATCCGGGTGGAGACTTTTTTGTCGTGCCAGAACCCGACGTGTCAAATTCGGACAGCAATACCGGATCGGCGACTGTCACTGCCGCCTTTACTGACACCACGGCATTATCGACATCTGACTACCGACTTGACTACAACGGTGTGGACTACACCTTGACGCGCCTCAGCGATAATGCAAGCGTGACAGGTGCAGGCCCGTTGGCGATGGATGGCCTTGAGATCAATGTCAGTGGCACCGCCAACAGCGGCGACAGCTTTCTGATCAGGCCAACACGCAAGGCCGCGCGCGAGTTTTCGTTTGCGCTCAACAACGTGGAAGAAATTGCATTATCAGGTGTTGTCCGCAGCGAGGCACCGGTCGATAATCTTGGTACCGGCGAGATCACACCGCCGAGTATCATTGACTTTGATAACCCTGCCCTGGCAAACAGCGTCGAGATTCGGTTCAACAACCCGCCCGACACGTTTGATGTCATCGATACCACCTCTGTCACCACCGTGGATAGCGGCGTGCCCTATGAGAAAGGTGAACCGATTGAATACCAGGGCTGGCGCGTGTCAATCAGCGGCGAACCTGAGGATGGAGACACCTTCCTCATTGAGTTCAACGGGAACGGCACTGGTAATAATCGTAACGGTCAAGCACTTGCAGATTTGCAAAACGCGCTGCTGGTTGAAGGCTCTTCCAATCTGCTTGACGGCTATGGTGCCTTTGTCAGTCTCGTCGGCAGTAACACCCGACAAGCACAGATCAACAGCGATGCCATGGAAGCCATGCTCGAAGAGGCGCGCGTTGCACGTGAGAACGTATCGGGGGTGAATCTGGACGAAGAGGCCATCAACCTCACGCGCCATCAGCAGTCTTTTCAGGCTTCTGCGCAGGTCATAGCAGCAGCCGACAATCTCTTTCAGGTATTGATCGGTGCCATAGGACGATAGATCATGAGAATTTCCAGTGCCTATTTTTCCCGTCAACTTGCCAGCGACTACATGCGCAAGCAAAGTGAGCTGGCGATTACCCAAGGGCAACTTGCCAGCGGTAAGAAGATCAATCGTCCCTCGGATGACCCTGCCGTAGCCGTTGTCAACAGCAGCTTGAAACAGACGTCCAGCCAGTTTAAACAGTATGATCGCAACAGCACGTTTGCTGAGGCGCGCCTGGCGATGGAAGAGACGGCGCTGGGCAGTATCTCTAACGTGCTGCTGCGGATGAAAGAACTCGCCTTGGCCGTGAACAACGACACTCTGTCACCGAATGACAATGCCGCCTATCTGGCGGAAGTCGAACAGCAGTTCCTGGAGCTGGTTGACTACTCAAACACCGCTGACGCCAACGGCGATTTTCTGTTCGCCGGCAACAAAGTCGGCAATAAACCGTTCGTCGGTAATAAGAACATCAGCTACCACGGCGACGATGAAGCCAAGTCTATTCAGATTGGCGCTGGAAGAACCGTCGCCTCCAGCGACACCGGCGCTGATGTGTTTCTGCGCATCCGCAACGGCAATGGCGATCTGAAGGTCAGCGCCGATTCGGCCAACACGGGCAGCGGCACTGTATCTCCCGCATCGGTCACTGACCGGTCAACCTTCACCAAAGACGATTACCGCATCACGTTCACCAGCCCGACGACATTTGACGTGATTAACGAAACGACCGGCGCAACAGAGCTGAGCGCGCAACCCTACGCTACCGGTGAAAACATTGAGTTCGCTGGCATACAGGTGGATGTAACGGGCGCGCCTGCGGCGGGTGATTCATTCACCGTCAAACCCAGCACAAACCAAGATCTATTCACCACCGTGAATAACTTCATTGATGTTCTCAACACGAATCCGACGAATGCATCAGAGAAAGCACTGAGAAAGCAAAACATCAATGGGTTTATCAGTGATTTGAACCAAGCGTTTGAACACATTAACGCCAAGCGTAGCCAAGTGGGCACCCGCCTTGTCTATATTGACAGCTCTCGTGCCGAGAACGAGGCCATCAAATACCAAATAGACACTACGATCTCGGGTTTTGAGGATCTGGACTACGCAGAAGCGGTTACCCGGCTTGAATCACAAGCCAATTCCCTCCAGGCCTTACAGGCAAGCTTTGGCCGGATAGAGGGCCTGACAATCTTTAATTATCTGTAGTACTTTTTT
>DOIU01000386.1 GCA_003511825.1 Gammaproteobacteria bacterium
GGAAAAGACCAGCGCCCGCGCGTTGCATCCCAGCGCATTGCGCAGCGCCTGCAGCGCCTCGCAATACCAGGTGATCGGCAGGCTGTGATTGTGGCGCCCGGCAGAAATCGCCTTCGGGTCAAAATTCTGAAAATCCCCCAACCGTACATGCAGGGCAATGAATGGTGCCGCGATATATTTCCGCTCCCGATAGCGCGGCCGGGTGATGGTGCGTAACGCCTCGTGCAACATCGGCCCGCGCCCTTTGACCTCCTCAAAAAAAGTCTCGAAATTATTGGCAACGGCATTGCGGAACACCGCAATTGTGGGTTTATTGCTCGTTTTTATTCTCTGATCCCGAGGTAGCGTCTCTGCGGCAAGCCGACGGCCCGTCAACAAAAGCCAGCTTCGGCGTGGCTCTCCTATATGGGGCGTATTACTGAACAGTTTGAAATACTCGCGCTTGTCACGCTCGCGCCTAAGGTAGGGCCCGACGCGCGGTCGCAACCAGATCGGAGCAATCATGTCGGCATCGTTATCGCTGCACCATACGACGCAACGCGCCCAGGCAAGAAGCGAATGCCCAAGCCCAAAACGCCCCACATCCGCGTATCCATAGAGCTTTCCTGCCATGATGGCCTTCTTAATCCGGGCTGCCCTTTGAAGTCCTCGACCGCAGTCACCACCCGATCAATCTGCTCATCACTCATCTCAGGAAAGAGCGGCAAAGAAAGAATGCGGCTCTGACTGCGATGGGCGACCGGGAAGTCCTCGGGCTTGTGGCCGAAACGCCCATAGGCCTGAAGAAACGGCAGCGCCACAGGATAATTGATGTTGGTCTGGATCCCCGCAGCCTTGAGGTGGCGCGCCAGAGCGTCGCGGCGTTCATGGCGTATGACATAAAGATGCCAGACGTGCGAACAATCAGGGCGAGTTTCGGGCAGAACCATCCCCTCAATACCTGTCAGGCGACCATTGTAAATCGCCGCTATTTCCTGGCGGCGCGCCGTCCACGCGGGCAAGTGTTTGAGCTTCACAGAAAGCACCGCCGCCTGCAAATCGTCCATCCGGCTGTTGATGCCCTCGATCTGGTGCTCGCCCTTGCGCACGCCGCCATGGCGGGCGAACATCGCCATGCGCCGGGCCAGATCGCCGTCATTGGTCACGATTGCTCCGGCATCGCCCATCGCGCCGAGGTTTTTACCGGGGTAGAAGGAAAAGGTCGCGGCATTGCCAATAGTTCCGACCTTGCGGCCTTTATATTCAGCCAGATGCGCCTGGGCGCAATCCTCGATCACCCACAGATTGTTCGCGTCAGCGATTTCCATGATCCGGTCCATTTCAGCCGGATGGCCGTAAAGATGTACCGGGATAATCCCCACTGTGCGATCGGTGATTTTATCGGCCAGACATGCCGGGTCCAGCGTGTATGTGGCGGCATCAATATCACAAAACACCACCCGCCCGCCGGCCTGCGTCACGGTTTCGCTGGTGGAAATCCATGACATCGCCGGAACAATAACCTCGTCTCCGGGTTTTACGCCAAGTGCGACCATGGCAATATACAGGGCATCAGTTCCGTTGGCACAGGACACGCAACGGGATGCGCCGATGGCTTGCGCAAACGCGCCCTCAAATTTTTCGACATACGGCCCCCTGATAAAGGCGGAGCTGGCAATCACCTCTACGATTGCAGCGTCGATCTCTGACTTAATGGAAAGGTATTGTTTGTGCAGATCAGCGAAAGGAACAGAAACTTCTGGCTTTGTCATAATCAACCTGCCGTGTCTGAGTTTAAGGCGCGCAACATTCGCGCGGGGTTTCCAGCGTAGATGCCCGGCTCCGAAATATCCTTCGTGACAACACTGCCTGCCCCGATAACCGTATCATCACAGATGGAAACGGGCAGGATGGTAGCATTTGATCCGATGGAAACGCGATCACCAATCGTCGTTTCTTTCCACAATTCAACCCGGCCACCGGACGGGCCACCATTCTCAAACAGGTCGTTGATGAACATCACCCCGTGACCGATGAAACAGTCCTCCCCGATCGTGACCAGTTCGCAGATGAAGCTGTGGGATTGAATACGACTTCTGGCACCTATCCGGCTATTCTTCTGGATTTCGGTAAACGGGCCGATGAACACATCGGCGCCGACACTGCATCCGTAAATATTCACGGGTTCCACCAGAGTCACGTTTGGTCCGAAGTCTACGTCCACGATGCCGACCTTGCGCTTTCGGAGGCTATGACCGCCCATTTTCTTGGTCATGCCTTGATCCCGGCTACTTTGATTGGCTATTGCCAAGCCGCGAATGTTTGGGCTTGAAGTGAATATCGACCGCCTGACCCGTCTCAACGGCCTCATAGATCGCGTTGATGAGTTCAAGGCTCTTTCGCCCCGCAAGTCCGTCCACAAGGTTCGGCCCGCCTTCGCGGATCGCCCGTACAACGTGCTCGTAATAGGCTTGGTGCCCGAAACCGTAAACATTCGGCGGGTTGACGGAATATTTTTTCAGAACGTCCGCATCCTCGGGAACAGGCGTGGTAAAATTCCAGGTCTTCATCTCATTGACGGCAAATCCGGCGATTTCAACCGTGCCGGTTTCGCCGAGAATAGAGATTGAGCCTTCCAGATCCTTGGGCCGGACCGCAGTTGTCGCCTCGATAATCCCAAGTGCTCCGCTCTTGAATTCCAGCAGAACGGCAGCTGTATCCTCGGCCTCAATATCAGCCAATGCCTGGCGTGTCATCGCGGAAACCCGCACCACGTCCCCCATCATCCATTCCAGCAGATCAATATGGTGGCTTGCCTGGTTGGTCAGCACACCTCCATCCATGGCCCAGGTGCCCCGCCAGGGTGCCTGATCATAATAGGCCTGAGGGCGGCACCAGCGTACCCGCACAGTCCCCATCACCAGCTTGCCAAACCGCCCGGCCACAAGTGCCTCGCGCAGCTTGACAACCGGCACATTAAATCGGTTCTGCTTGATCACAAAAAGCCTGGAGCCTGATTTGTCACAAGCTTCGATCATCGCGTCTGCGTCCGATAACTTTAGTGCCATCGGCTTTTCCACCATGATGTGGCAGCCATAGGGTGCCAGTTCAGTAACGTTGTTTGCGTGGTTGCCACTTTCCGTCAGTACAACGACAAGATCGGGGCGCACGGCTTTCATCATTTCATGCATCTCGGAAAAGGCAGGTACGCCGTAGCGTTCAGCGATCTCCTGTGCCCGCTCCGATACAATGTCGCAGACACCGGCGAGTTCGGCTCCGGCGATTTGCCGCTCTCCCAAAAGCTGGGAGTGTCGTTTGGCAATTCGCCCGCAGCCGATCAGTGCTATTCTTAAGGCGGAAGAAGTATTCATTGGTCCTCTTTTCTCGATTCAGCCGGTTTGGTGAAATGATTGACCTCGGCAGGCACAGAGGTGGCAGGTAAAATGCGGCCAATTCATTGACAAACGGTCACGAGAGGCATCACCGCCCAGGCTTCGTCTCCGCCGCCAACTCCATCTCTTCGCGCACCGCCACAATCTCCGCCTTCAGCGCCTCATATTCGCGCATCTTGCGGGCCAGAAACCGCCCGGTCAGCGCTGTCTTTTCCGCAATTCCCTTGGGCGTCAGAAGATACACATACTTCCGTTTGTCATTCGACTCCTGGAAGTTGCGCATCTTGATCAGGCCTTTTTCGACCAGTGCGTTCAGGCAGTAATTGACGCCGCCAAGGCTGATGCCGAGCGCTTTGGCGATGTCGCGCTGGCTGCTGGCGGGGTTTTCCTGCAACAGGCGCAGGACCCGAAAGCGGACATCTTCGGCCCTGATCTGGTTTTTATTGGACATCGGCACCCGATGCCGTGTAGCGCTCATGAAAAGGCACGGCTACCGCATGGAAGCTCACCTTGATGAGCCTCTGGGGCGGAAGCGACAGCGATTTATCCGAACCGGGTAACATGGTAGTTCAAGCCCGAACGCTTATCCGATTCGCGCTCAGGGCGAAACCCCGAAAATCACTTTCAGGCAAATTATTTTGCGCAACTGTGCGCTGGGCGACAACGAGCCAGTTTTGCCGGGCTCACTCTGCCACTTGGGCGGGAACCGTGCCATGGTCCGGCGCAACGCCCTCCGGCTGAGCGTCTCTTTCTCCGCCCACCGGATCCGCAACCGCCGTGTCGCCGGAAAGGTCACCAACAGTTTCCGGGTCCGTTGCCGCGCCATCATCCCCGTCCCCCATCGTTTCCGCAATATAGGCCGCGAGACTGGCACCGGCATCCCGACCGCCATTCCCGGCCTCCGCCGCCTGCTGCTGCAACGCCTCTTCCATGCTGACGGTGTTCACGACCAGATCAAAGTGCTCCAGAATCTCCGGCGCATGACGACCGATATAGGATTTGACCGCCGGGTTCGCCACCAGCCTGGCCAAATACCCCTTGGCCACCACCAGATTGAGCAGCTCCGAGCCGTAGTTTTCCTCGGCATCCTTGTATTTGACCTGAACCTGGTTCATTTCCTTTTCCAGCCGCACGATCTGCTCCAGCGGATCGCCTTTTGGTTCCTCGGGCCTTGGCGGCTGCACGTCCGAGCGCTGTTCCGGCGGTGTGGCTTTCAGCAGCGCATCGGCATGGGCGGCGGTGATAGTATTGGCGGCGATCATCAACTCCACCGCCTCGATCTGGCGGGCCGATTTCATCTTGCGCAAAAGCCGTGTGACGTCGGGCGTGAACTGATGATCCTGCAACAGCCCGACCGCTTTGGGGCAAATCCCGTGCAAAAGGTTGATCCGCCGGTTGATGGTCGAGAGGTTGACGTTGAACGCCCGCGCGAGGCGTTCGCGGCTCACACCTTTGTCGATGGCGCGGCGCAGCATGTAATGTTCCTGCACGCTG
>DOIU01000531.1:0-7814 GCA_003511825.1 Gammaproteobacteria bacterium
TTGTGTATCGATAAGGTGATGGAAGGTGACTACAGCCGTCTGGAGACACAGCTTGAGGTCCTGCGCCGACCCTACGACGTGCAGCCCGGCAGGGAAGAGTTCGCGCAAAAACGCCCTGACTGGGCCAAAAATCGCGCCGGATGCTCGATGTTGTCGTGCAGCTCATAGCGCTTGTGCATGCGCGTACTTTGATCGCGCCACCAATCTGATATAATCCGCCCCGCTTGATTATCAAGCAACTGGTCGCAGCCTACCCAGTCTCAAAACAAGGACCTACACATGAAGAAGACCCTCGTGGTCTGCTCCGGCGGACTCGATTCGGTGACGCTCGCTCACCATATTGCCCATGAGCAGTCACTGCTCGCCCTGCTCACCTTTGATTATGGCCAGCGCCATCGCAAAGAAATCGGCTATGCCGCCGCCTGCGCCAAACGTCTGTCCGTGCCGCATCATGTGGTGGATATCGCGCCCATCGGCCAGGCACTGACATCCAGCCTGACCGGCGATTCGGATGTACCCGAGGGCCACTACACCGCCGAGAACATGGCCAGCACCGTGGTACCCAACCGCAACGTCATTATGCTCTCGATCGCCTTCGGATTGGCATCGAGCATGGGTGCTGAGGCCGTCGCCATCGCCGTCCACGGGGGAGATCATTTCATTTACCCCGATTGCCGGCCGGACTTCATTGAAGCCTTCGCGCGCATGCAACAGCTCGCGCTGGCGGGTGTGTCGGACATCGCACTCATGGCGCCTTTTCTCCATCAAAGCAAAGCGGACATCGCCCGGCTTGGCGTCACGCTGCAGGTCCCGTTTGAGGAGACCTGGTCTTGCTACCAGGGGGACGCCGTGCACTGCGGCCGCTGCGGCACCTGTGTTGAGCGCTTGGAGGCCCTCCATCTCGCCGAGGCACGCGACACAACGCCTTACGCAGACACACAGTTCTGGCGGCAGACCGTGGCGGAGCATGCGGCATGTATCTGATCAGTAAGGAGTTTCATTTCTCGGCTTCACATCAACTGCTGGGTATGCCTGACGCACATCCCTGCGCGCGCTTGCACGGCCACAACTATGTCGTCATCGTCGAGCTGGCGGCGCGGGATCTGAACCAACACGGCTTCGTGGTTGACTACCTCGATCTCAAACCACTAAAAGACTATATCGACAACACGTTTGATCACCACCACCTCAATGAGGTGCTCGGCGACGATGGTGTCACCGCTGAGCGTATTGCGCGCCACTTCTACGACTGGTGCTATCAACGTTGGCCGCAGACGTATGCGGTGAAGGTCTGTGAAACGCCAAAGACCACCGCGATGTACTGCCCTCGCCCGCTGCATCAGCTGTAACGCCGTGGCGAACCTACTCATCAGCGAAATATTCGGCGCGACCATTCAAGGCGAAGGTTCTTTGATTGGCCGACAAACGGTATTCATTCGCACGGCAGGCTGCGATTATCGCTGCGCGTGGTGTGACACCCTCTACGCGGTTGACCCCGTGCATCGTCCCGACTGGCAGCGCATGAGCAGCCATGAGGTACTGGAGGAAGTGGAAACACTCACGCACGGCAACCCGATACTGATCACGCTCTCCGGCGGCAACCCAGCGCTGCAGAATTTCAATGCGTTGATCGACCTCGGCCACGACAAGGGCTACCGCTTCGCGATGGAAACCCAAGGCAGTGTGTCGCCCGACTACCTCTCGCGCTTGGACTATCTGACGCTATCGCCGAAGCCGCCATCGAGCCAACAACGGACAGATTGGTCTAAGCTGGACAATAATGTGCGCAAAGCCCCCAAGCAGACGCACCTTAAGGTCGTGATCGCTGACGAAGACGATTACCACTACGCGCGCGCGCTCGCTGATCGGTACCCCGAGCTGCCCCTGACGCTGCAACCCTGCAATCTCGACACGATGGATGAAGAGAGCGCCGATGTCGATGCCCTGAACGATCAGCTCAAGTGGATCATGCAGCGTTGCCAGCAGGATCACTGGTACGCACCCAGCTTGTTACCGCAGCTGCATGTGATGCTATGGAACAACGAGCGCGCGGTTTAAGGCGGGCGCTGATTAGCCGACTATTGTCGTTACTGGAATCTCGCATGGGGGTGGTCGTATGGAAGTGCTCTTCGTTATTGTCCCCGCCACGCTTATCATCGGCGCTCTGCTTGGCATCGCCGGCCGACAGCCCTGCCACCGAGACCGAGACCGAAGCAGCCGCAGAAGACTACTGGCCACAACCTTCTAAAACACCGCCTCAAACAGAAGTTTCGCAGCAAGACGACGACCCCACCGAGCAGCCCCTGCCCGAAGCCCAATGGCGCGAAGTGATACGCGAGCATTGGATGGTGGTGTTAGGCGGCCTCTGCCTGGTCTTTGCCGGCGTGTTCCTGGTCGCCTATTCCATCGAGCATGGCTTGCTCGGCCCCACAGGACGCGTGGTGGCAGGCCTGCTATTTGGCACCGCGCTGCTGATTGCAGGCGAATACCTGCGCCGCAGTGACCGCTTGGAAGCCAAGGTCCACGCGGTGTTGGTGGCGGCAGGTGCCTTGGTTGTTTATAGCAGCCTGTTGGTTGCTCACGCCCTTTATCAGTTAATTCCTGCCAATGCAGCATTTGCCGCCATGTCACTCATGTCGGCCGGCACGCTCGTGTTAGCCCTCAAGCACGGGCCAATGATGGCGGGCATGGGCGTGCTGGGCGCCTACGCCGTGCCCGAATTGGTTAACACCGGCAGCAACGCCATTGAAGCAGCATTGCTGTACAGCCTTGTCGTATCGGGTGCTGCCTTCTGGCTGCAACGCTATGTGTATCGCAGCTGGCTGTGGTGGGGCACCTGGATTGGCGCCGCTGCGTGGCTGCTGGTGTCATTGGGGCTACCCGCGCAAGCGCAAGGTCTGCGCGAACTGTATATTGCAGCGCTGGCTTACGGCAGCGTCGCCTTGAGCTTTGCCGGCTTGCAGCTGTCAGCAATCTCGCAAGAACACGTTTCAGACCGCCCAGTCCGCACGCAGATTTACGCCTCCATGCTAGGATTATCAGGCGCACTTTTCGTCTGTTTGAATGTCGAGCAGCTCAACGCTTTCAGCTATCCCGCAGCGGCAGTTTACCCATTGGTTGCTGCACTGATCGCGCGCCACAACCTGCCAACGCTGCGCTGGTTGCCACTGATCGCGCTTATGCCCATTGTCGTCGACGCGTTCGCGTCAAACTACCAGCTGGTGGAATGGGTGGTCGTGAAGGAAACACTGAGTCCAGCGCTGCAAACGCCCTATCTACTGATGCTCTCCGTCATCGCACTCGGCTATGCGGGCATGGGCTTTTATCAAGTGCGCGCCCAGCGCCATCCGATGATATGGGCGCCACTGGGCCTGTTTGTGCCCTTATTCGCCATTGTGCTGGCTGTCGTGCAGGTGTCCGGCTTGCAAAATAGCTGGCATTGGGCCGCCTACACCACACTGCTCGCGAGTGCGTATCTGTTCTTATTCAATACCTGGCGCCAACGCGGCAGAGACACTGACGTGGAGTCTGTGCTGGCATTTGCCACACAAGCCGCGTTTGCCGTTGTTGCCTTCATCGCCTTTAGCGGCGTGACGCTCACGCTGGTGCTTGCCGCACAGCTACTCGGCCTGTCCCTACTCTACCGACGCTATGGCGCGGCCTATTTGCCCATCATCATTAAGCTGATGGTGTCGTTAATTGTCGTCCGACTCACGCTAAACCCCTGGATCTTGCTCTACCGAGTCGATCAGATTGTTATTCTGCTGACGTATCTTGGCGCTTTCGCGAGCGCCGCACTCTCCGCTTGGCTATTGCGCGACAGGCATGCATTATTACGCTGGCTCTACGGTGCTGCGGCACACCTGCTGGTACTCAGCCTTGCGGTATGCACGCGCTACCTGATGTATGACGGCAACATCTTCGCGCTGGAGTTCAGTCTGACGGAAGCGGCAATCTATGCCAACTCGTGGGCCGCCATTGGTTTAATCTATGACCGCCGCAGCCAATTATTGACTCATCATCAACAATGGCATCAAGGCTTGGCGATGATCCATTTTATTGCCGCCGCAGGTCTTTACGTCGCCTGTTTGCTGCTGATGTACAACCCGCTGTTGCACGCACAAGCAATCAGCACCACGCCGATTTTCAATATACTCCTGCTGGCCTACGGCTTGCCCGTGCTCTTGGGCGCCCAAGTGGTACGCCAAGTTCCACGCTTTGCACGACCGGCCGGATTACTGACCGTTGTCGGGTTCTTTGTATTTATTACCCTAGAAGTTCGCCATCTGTGGCACGGCGATGTTAACCCCGCGTTGCCCGTGATCAGTGGTGAACTCTACAGCTACTCGCTGGCCTGGTTGCTCACCGCCCTGGCCTTGCTGGTCTTCGGCGCTCTGCTCGAACAACGCGACGCCAGCCGAGCCGGCACGGCCGCTTTGCTGTTGGTGATCGCAAAAGTTTTCTTATGGGACATGAGTGATCTTGAGGGCTTATGGCGCGTGGTGTCATTTTTAGGCCTGGGTGCATCACTCTTGGGCGTGGCCTTTTTGTTTAAGCGCTTGCAGGCGAGCAGCGCCCGCATCAGCGACGTCTGAGCAGGGCTTGGCAATCGTCGCGGATGGTCGGCAGCTTGACTTATCGAGGGCCGAAAATGATAATGTCGCTGACCGTTATTCGGCGAAAATGCGCGTGGTTAAGCGCAAGCAACACCTGATGTTTTACCAGCATATCGTTGATTGACACTAAAGCCTTAACGCACATGTGCAGATAATTCTTAGAGGAATTATTGAGCTGTCATCGGAAGCGTTTTCAGCCCCCATTCTCTGTAGCACGCCAGCCATTCACGCGATCAATGCCATGAAAGATAATATCTATACCGAAAAAGTCCTAGACGTTCATCACTGGAACGAAGCCCTATTCACCTTCCGCACCACGCGCAACCCGGGTTTGCGTTTTAGGAACGGTGAGTTCGTGATGATTGGCTTACCGCTGGATAATGGCAAGCGCGTCATGCGGGCGTACAGTATTGCCAGCCCCAACTACGAAGATCATCTGGAGTTTTACAGCATCATTGTACAAGACGGCGCACTGACGTCTCGACTGCAGCATTTGCAGGTGGGCGATGAAATCTTTGTCTCCAAAAAACCCACGGGGACCTTGGTCTTGGATGACCTGAAGCCCGGAAAAAACCTCTACCTGCTATCGACAGGCACTGGGCTGGCACCGTTTATCAGCTTGATCCAAGACCCTGAAATCTACGAACGGTTTGAGAAGGTGATTCTGTGCCACGGCGTTCGCCATATCGCAGACCTCTCTTACCAAGACTTCATCAAAGACGAACTGCCCAATAACGAGTACATCGGCGAAGCCGTCGCCGAGAAGCTGATCTATTACCCGGCCGTGACGCGCGAAGCGTTTCGTCACCAAGGTCGACTGACACACCTCATCGAAACCCAACAGCTGTTTACTGACATTGGGCTGGCTCCCTTCGACCCGGAAGTGGATCGCGCCATGATCTGCGGCAGCATGCAAATGAATAAGGACACGACCGTTCTGCTGGACAAGCATGGCCTGGAATCCAGCCCGAGACGTGGGGTCCAGGGTGATTACGTGGTCGAGCGCGCCTTTATCGGCTAAACCACTCGGTACTGCAGAGGCAGCCCAGGCAATGCTGGGCTGCCTATCGGGGGAGAGGCGTTAGCTATCCAAGCCCATTTCTTCGATCACCTGCTTGGTCCAGGCATCGATACGCTCCTGCGTGAGGTATTCCTGATTGTCTTCATCCAGAGCCAAACCGACAAACATCTTGCCGTCTTTGGTTAAGGCTTTGGACTCTTCGTGTTCATAGCCGTCGTTCGGCCAGTACCCCACCATCTTGCCGCCGTTATCCTTCACGATGTCGTGCATGAGCCCCATCGCATCTTGGAAAAACTCCGCGTAGCCGTACTGATCACCCATACCGAAGCACGCCACGGTTTTTCCTTCGAATGATTGTGCTTCGAGGGCTTCCCAGTTTTCGTCCCAATCCATTTGCAAGCCACCGTAGTCCCACGTTGGGTGGCCTAGAAACAGATAGTCATAATTGCTCATGGTGTCGATTGGCGTCTTACCGACATCAAAGATATCAACACCGTATGGCTTGAGTATTTCGCCGATGCGTTGCGCGGCATCTTCGGTGTTCCCTAAATCACTTCCAAAAAAAATCGCTATTTTATTCATCGTCACTGTAGCTACGTAATTGCTAATCTGTTGCGGAGTCTCTCTGATGGCTAGCGTTTCTCAGCAGAACTCACATGTCCCGTCACAACCCAGCGCCACACGTGTACATGGCCAGCAAAGAGGACGCCAAAGCGAACCTGCGGCCAAACGGCACCTTGCCTGGTGGATTGATCAGTCGAAGAAATGGGCGAACGGCAGTCCCCGATCAGCCGCGCGGCGTGTATCGCAGCGCGCAAGCCAGTCGAGCACATTCAGAGCCTATCAATAACCACTGGGTATCAATACAAGCGATGATCTGAGCATGCGGTGCGAAAACCGTTACAGGTCCGCAGTCATAAGTCGCCTTGCCCAAATACAGCAGCGTCGTAGTATAACGGGAAATGCCTGCCAGCTTCTACGACAATCCTATATTGCAAAGACGCCTGACTGCAGACCTTATTGCGGCACAAAGGTTGAGCTGTTGGTGATGATATGGTCCCAGTCGTACTGGGTGTTTGATCGCACCAAGTGCCATAAGGTTTTTATGGTAGGGGTGTTATCAACCTGTGTGCAGGTACCCGTCCAAGACGTGATGCTGCCATACTCCCCCCAGTGAACAGCGGAAGCAATAACATGCGCGTTGTCTTTGTCAGCGGTGGCATGAGCATGATTGACCCAAACCCCAACCACATCGGCACACGTTGGCTGATCAGCGCGGGTAAGTCCGGCAAATCCAGCGACGAATAAAAACAGTACGACATTGAGTTTAAGGCTCAAGGCGATCTCCTTAGGGGCGCGCGCAACCACCAACGCACATCATGACCGAGCATGGGCATGTGCGGTGGGCGAACGGCTGGCGAGGATGTGCTGGCGACGATTGATAATGGGCATGAACAGAGCTGATTCATAGCTCTGCTTGTATTATTTGCGCTTGATGGGCGCCTTGTCAAGATCGAGCATCGAGACAAAAAGCAGCGCGATAGCGTAACTAGCGTGTAATGACACGATCCAACCTAATCCCGAATAACATCGACGGGATTAGGCGAATCGAAAGACACATCCCTGTGCTCCGTTTCCCTCCCACAGAGCGTGTGTGGGCCCTTTGAGTTTTGTGTAATCTAACCCTTGAGAGCCAATCGCAGTGGTATTAAGCCGCTTTTTTAGGGGCTGTACGTGCGCGAGGCTTTTTTGCAGGCTCAGCAGATTGCTGGACAGCTGCAGTGACTTTTTCAGCGTTTTCGCTGAACAGCTTCTGGACTTCAACGGCATAGGCCTGGCCGATTTCAGCCACTTCTTTCATGTCAGCAGAGAAGTCTTCAGCAACTTGCTTGCTGAGGTCAGCTTGCTTTTCAAAGAATTCTCGAGACTGATCCATGTCTGTGCACTGGGCAGCTTCTTTCAGGTTAGCGATAACAACGTTGGAGTATTTCAAGAAGTTTTTGCTTTGCAGAGAAACCAGCTTCTCGGCATTTGCCAAAGCCAGGTCGCTCAGTGCCTTGTAAGGGGCAAAAATTTCTTCAGCGTTAGGTACATCAAATGTTGGGGTCATCTTCTCGTCCTCATCAGGTTAGTCGGTAGCGTAATATGTTGTACGTTCACTATAACGGCAGACTTGC
>DOIU01000531.1:8204-35577 GCA_003511825.1 Gammaproteobacteria bacterium
GGGGGGCGGTTGCACGCCATCCATGGTCATCCAGCAACTCTCGTGAGATTCAGGCCAATCGCTTGGCCCAATAAAGCGTATACAACCAATGTGTCCGCTTTAAGACATCACCACAAGCGACTATATCACTTGCCGTCATGGTCCAGCCTGATCCTAGTCAAATGCAGACAAAGGATCAGGATATTGAAAATGATAGTCCAACGTTTCTTTAACGTGGCGATTACTGACAATACGGTATTCAGACTCGCCCTCGACGAAGCGCGCGTGAGGCAGCGCTGCAGCATCGCACACGCATTCAAAAAACGCGGCGCGGCTCGGGTGCTCGTCTGCCACCACATTGAACGTCTCGCCCCAGACATCACGGGCGATGAGGCGTTGCATCACCGCTACACAATCCTCTTGATGCACCATGTTCACCGGATCATCCGGGCCAGGAAACTCGCGCCCTGAGACATATTGGGCGGTCTGGTAATCTGGGCCAAAAATGCCGGCAAAACGCAGCACCGTGGTTTTGAAATCAGCGTGCTCGCTCAGCACGCGCTCCAAGGTGAGCAACGGCGTGCGTGAAAAGCGCGGTGCAATGACGGCGGCATCCGACTCACTCACCCAGTCCCCCGTCTTAGGGTAGACATCCGTGGAGCTGGTGAACATCACCTTCTGCACGCCAACGCGCGCCACGCTCTCAGCGCAGCGCGCCAACTGCTGCAGATACGCGTCGGGGGCTTCGCGTTGCCCATTGGGCGGCACCGTGATCACCACCACCTCTGCGCGCACAAAGTCGTCTAGCGCATCCGAAGCCATCGTATCCAGATGCACAAGCTGGCCATCAATGCCCGCAGCGTCGAGTAATGGCAAGCGAGATTCGCGCGTGGTGGAGCCGCGCACGCGATAGCCGTCGGCCACCAATCGCTGCCCCAGCGGCAAACCAATCTGGCCACAACCGACAATGGCAACGGATACACTCATGCGCCCGCCTCGGTGTCAGTCGCCGCCAGCGACTTCAGCGCAGTGAAGCGCGCTTCCTGGCCTTCGATAAAGCTGCGGTCTTTGTTGCGCCCCAAATAGATCTTAAAGATGCAGCCGCCGGCTGTGTCAATGAACATGATTTGGTGCGTCATCACGCCATGAAACAACTTACTCACCAGGAAAATCGCCGCGACCGTGTCCAACTTCAGGTGGCCGTGAAACGGCGTATCCGGGCCACCCAGATTGTAATAGCCAAATTTGCTGGACCCATTTGGGAATGGGCATTTCAGCTCAAAAATGCTACCGGCAGACTCGACAATCGTGGTGACATTACCCCAGGTCTTGACGTCTTTGAGGATGGCTTCAAACTGCGTCGCCGGTAGCTCGGTCGCCATCCCCTCCGGCATATGGCGAAGCACCTCCAATTCCGTCGCACCCAGCTGGCGTGCGAGTTCTGCGGGCAAGGTGCCCGGCTCCTTGTCGAGAATCGCGTTAATGTCCGCCGTCAGACTCATGATGTGTCTTCTCCTCTAGATAATCGAGCAACCCTTGTTGCAGATTGACCTGCCAGAATTGGCCAGCCAGCGTCAGTGTGACAAAGCCTGCGTGACGCGACACCAACCCGTTGCGCTCCCAGGCCGCCAATAAGGGCCCAGCATCGGCCGCCAGGTCAATACCGCTACGCCGTTGAATATCATGCAAGTTCAGGTAGCCGGAATCAAATCCCTCGGCGATAACGCCGTGCACGCGATACGCGGGGTGCGGTCGCGTCATCGCCACCACCGGCTTCTGGCCGGCATCCACCGCCGCCAGATACGCTGGCAATGCCCGGTGCAGCATCACCCCATGCCCCTGCACGCGCCCACCCGCGCCGCAGCCAAACGGCACCATGTGCGTGCCCGCTTTAGCGTAGTGGTTGTAGATATTGCGCTCGCGCGTTGTGCAGCCCCAGTGGCTCACACTCAACCGACTCACGTGATTTTGCTGCAGCAATTCGACGCCCGCACGAAACATCTGCGCCTTAAGCGCAGTATCCGCCGGCGATGGCATCCCACCCGCAGCTACGGCTTTACCCATCCGCGTGTGCGGCAACAGTAGCAACTGGTAAAGATCTGCACCGTCAAGCGGTAACGCGAGCAAGGTCGACAAGTCCCGCTGCCAATCCTCCAGCGTCTGCCACGGCAAGCCATAGAGCAGATCAATCACAATCGCGGCGCGATCCGCCTCCGCCAATCGCTGTAAGCGATCCAGCAGATACGCCTGATCATCAATGCGACTCATGCGCCGGCGCAAAGTCGTATCGAAAGTCTGCACCCCCAAGGACACGCGGTTAAAGCCCGCATCAAAGACCGCCTGAATCTTAACGTCGCTCAGGCCGCTGAACCGCGACTCAAACGTGATCTCACAATCGCCACACATCGGCAAATAACGGTGGAAAGCCTCACCGAGCTGGATAATCTGCGCCTCTGTCAGATCCGTGGGCGTCCCACCCCCGACATAAATCGCATGAAACGGCGCCTCACATGCCGCCAATCCCCGCGCCCGCTCCAACTCCAAAAGCAAACGCGCCACATACGCAGCCACGTGCTGCGCGCGCGTCGTGTTCTGGTAAAACCCGCAGTAACTGCATTGCGTCTTGCAAAAAGGAATATGGACATACACCAGCCGCTTCCCTGCCCCCGGCGGCTCAGCCGCCAACCGCGCCCATAGCGACGCGCTCTCAGCCGGCGCCACCGGCTGCGGGCGCAACCCAGCCACCGCCGACGTCTTCTCAGCAAACGCCAGCGTGAGCGGGTCACCACTGTAACGGCCCGCCTGCGCGAGCGGGATGGTGTCCATAGGCACCAGTGTGACGCCAAGGGCACGGGGGTGGCATTGATTTGGGTCAGTCTTGGGGTGGCGCTTGCCGAATAAATGCCTGCTCAACCAACTGCAATGCCTGGTTCGTTAGCCCAGTCACCGTATCCAGCGCGGCGACAACCACATCGTGACGCAGCGTAAACCCGTCTGAATCCCGACCACTTTCAGCCTCAAGCATCAAGGTCACCGCGTTGACCCGTTTGAGCAATCGGTAGAGTACATCAACGTGATTCCCCTTTGGCGCGTTCAAGGGTACTGCGAAGTACTGTTCGGGTGTTCCTTCGTATTTACTCTTGACCATAACGCCCTCCCAAAATGGAGAAATCCAAGAGGTCATAGTCATGAGCAATGTCTTTATTCGACAAATGGGCGCCGAGCGTCGATACCATGTGACGCAACATCAGCGGAAAGTTTTGCCGGTCGGGCGGAAAGCGGGGTGTGCTACTATCAGCGGCAGCCATAGTGCAATCTCCTCTGAAAGATTGGGTTGTGGTTAGGGCTTGTTGGTGGTTACAGCCACCCTCAAGCCTGCAATTTATTGTAATTACAAATAATAAAAAAGCAAGAATTATTGTTGTTGCAATAAATATTGATAAAATCCCACCTCATGACCAAAGAAAAAAAACCTCGAGGCAGACCCCCTGCCCCCAATCCAGCAAGCGCCTTACTGCCCCAGGTGAGGGTTACCCCTGCCAAGCTCCAGGAATACAAACAAACTGCCAACGAATCCGGTAAGACACTTTCTGAATGGGTTAGAGATTGTTTGGACGAGGGAGTGATTCAAGCACAGCGGCAAAAATAGCTCTCGAGATTCACTACAAGTGACGCAATTTGCCGCACGATAATTCTCAAGAAACGCTGGCAGCCTCTAGTTTAGAATTTCCTTACCAAAGTTAAGTAGTCACCTTAAAGATCTTGGCACGATCAACAACAGTGCAAACAAGCTAACGTGCCCCTCTTATTACCACAAGCACATTCGTAAGCATTATCTGATTAAGGGATGCCGGTTGAGCTCATGCTGGATCTGTTAGCGACATAAGTATGTCTAAGCGATTTTGGCTTATATAGGCACAATTAGCTAAGAGTGCCCGCCGAACAGAGACAGCAACATGGTTACTCAACAGTGTATGTCCGTCAATGAATAGAGCCTGCACCGAATGCGTTGCGCGAGGATATCCAAGAAGAAGGCGTGCGAAATGGCTGAAGAAAAATGTATGATGATAGTATTCACCTGACACAGCCTCACTGAAACAAATTTGGCCATAGCGCCCTCGACAGATTATGTAATGAGTATCTGACGACGAAGAAACGAAGCGAAAAAGCTGCTTAAATCAAGCTCCCGTCGGAGACTGTAGATAAAACTGTGTAACTGCTTATCATTACAGCCAGCAATGGCAAGGATAAGCACCATGGATAAGAAAGCACTTGAAGCATTTGCTCGTGAAGCCGCGAAGTCAATCAAGACTGAAGGCGACCTAGACGACTTTCGTAAAATGCTCACCAAGGTCACCGTCGAAACAGCACTCAATGCCGAACTCGATGACCACTTAGGGTATGAGAAGCACCAGACTAGCTCGGGCTCCAATGTCCGTAATGGCCGAAGCACAAAGACAGTGATCACCGATGAAGGCGAGTTTGAGCTAGAGACACCGCGTGACCGTGAAGGCAGCTTTGAACCTCAGCTCGTCAAGAAGCACCAGACCCGCTTTGCCTCGATGGACAGCAAGATTCTTTTCCTCTACGCCAAAGGCATGAGCACCCGTGAGATTGTCTCTACATTCAAAGAGATGTACGACGCCGATGTCTCACCGACGTTGATATCCAAAGTCACCAACGCCGTGCTCGAACAGGTCATTGAATGGCAGGCGCGTCCACTCGATGCAGTCTATCCGATTGTCTATCTCGATTGCCTCGTGGTGAAAGTCCGTCAAGACAAGCAGGTCATCAACAAGTCAATTTATCTGGCGTTGGGCGTCAATCTCGAAGGTCACAAAGAGCTGCTCGGCATGTGGCTATCCGAGAACGAAGGCGCCAAGTTCTGGCTCGGTGTGCTCACAGAGCTCAATAGCCGAGGCGTCAAAGATATCTTGATCGCCTGTGTCGATGGCCTCAAAGGCTTCCCTGAAGCGATTGAAGCGGCATTCCCTCAAACTCAGATCCAGCTGTGTATCGTGCACATGGTGCGTAACTCGATGAAGTACGTGCCCTGGAAAGACTACAAAGCCATCGCCACTGACCTCAAACGCATCTATCAATCGAGTACCGAAGACGAAGCCTTGCTGGAACTGGAGCGATTCGCTGAGACTTGGGGCGACAAGTACCCGCAGATCAGTAAATCGTGGCGGTCTAATTGGTCAAACCTGAACACGTTATTCGCGTACCCAGAGGAGATCCGGCGAGCGATCTACACCACCAATGCGATTGAGTCGCTGAACAGCGTCATTCGTAAAGCGATCAAGAAACGCAAGCTATTCCCCACGGACGACTCGGCGATGAAAGTTGTTTACCTGGCGATCACCGAAGCGTCGAAGAAATGGACCATGCCGATTCGCAACTGGAAGCAAGCACTGAATCACTTTATGATTGTTTTTGAAGACCGACTGCAGGATCACGTTTAACCCTTGCAGTTACACAGAATTATTTACACTCTCCTTTACACATCAGTAGTCTCAATAACAGAGCTCATACAACACCCTGCTGTCAACCCGTTCCCTGGGTCGATTCTTACATTCGATGACATCGGTAAACTCATCCTTAAGCTTGCCCGATGTCGAAGCCACTACAGACCAATGGCTTCTTGTGTCTGCGACCGCGCGGGTCTCAGACCGAAGGGATTCGATCCTGAATCTCTTCGCCGGGTTCCGGCGACGGACCGAGATCCGTCGCGGAGTCATTTGTGGTATCGAAGGCGACCGATCCCTGGCGCTCCTCGATACCGTGAGCTCTACCTTACACATCAGTAGTCTCAGCGACGCGCCTGAAGCGGCGCATCTTCAGCCCATTCCTTGGGCCGAATTCTCAATTCGATGACATCGGTAAACTCATCCTTAAGTTTGCCCGATGTCGAAGCCACTACAGACCCATGGCTTCTTATGTCTGCGACCGCGCGGGTCTCAGACCGAAGAAATTCGATCCTGAATTTCTTCGCCGGGTTCCGGCGACCGACCTACGTCCGTCGCGGAGTCATTTGTGGTATCGGAGATCACCTGTCCCTAATGCTCCCCGATACCCTGAGCTCTACCTTACACATCAGTAGTCTCAATAACAGGGTCAAACCGCTTACCCTGCAGCCAGCCCGTTCCCTGGGCCGATTCTTAAATTCGTGACACCGCTCAGCTCGTCCTGAGCCTCGTCGGTGTCGAAGCCAAACCAAGTGGCTTCTTTTGTCGCAGACTTTTGGGCCTGCGACTGGAAGAACGCGTTCCTGCATCCTTCCTCCGGGTTCCGATAGATGACATTGGTCATCCCATCGCGTATTCAGCGTATTGGGATTCGCACATCCTCGCGCTCCCAACACGTGGGCTATCTGCATGTCTGCGATAGCCCTGAAACGTCGCTAAGCGCGTTTCGTTGGTCAAGCCACCTTGGTTTGACCCAATCTATTAGTCGATACCGTCGGTTCTAATCCCCTGATCCAGCAGTACCGATGACCATCTTCCTGATCGTCTGACTAACAACCCAATCCCGGGTCGCGGCGGGGGAAGATCATCCTGATTCACCGTGATTCTTGTGATTTTATCTTTGCATGCTGTGTGCCATTTCGTTGCTCTTCACGGCGATTCTGCGTCGTTCAGATTCAGCGGCACAAAAACCTAATACACTGAAAAGCAGTGTGTTTTTATAGCATGTTATCTCGGTTTTTAAAGAGCGATGATCAGCGCAATGTAGCGTGTCGTGTGAAGATAGAGAATGCAGCGACCGTGCCAAATGTATCGCAAATGCAAAACCACAGTGAGGTCTTCATCCCTGATCTCAATACGAGGGGAGTGATTCAGCATTCCTTGCCTTCAGGAAACGTATCGACTGCATCACGCGCAACTTTAAACTGTGCAGTCGCGCACGGTTGCGGGACACGCGAATACCTTGTAACGTCCAAACTCGCGTCTGACGAGCCAACATACTGTCTCTCTCCACCGCGAATATGACCCGAGAGTCCTCCTTTCGACGAAAGCTGCCAATCCTTTGTCTGCCTGCATAAGCTTGACGTTTTGTTGACACACAACCATCACATCTATCAGCTTTGCGAAGGCAATACTCACCCTGAGCTGTGTCAATATACGGTATCATCTGCAACCTAAACCCACTTGCGATACTCATGGCCGCCCGAATAGCACTCACCGATGTATCTGCTTGGTTAAGCCAAGATGACCAGGTGCTCGAACAGCTTGTGACCCAACTGCCATCCTTAGGTAGTATGGCGAGCTTGAGGTTCGACACCCGTCCCTCTGTGGCGTCAACGCTGGCGCATAAGCTCGAACAGCGGCCTTAATTGGCGACGTCGACGATTGGACTCGTAGAACCCGAGTCGATCGCCGAGCAGCTCTCAACTGGCGGCGCCATCAGCCTTCGTATCAGCGCATCCGAGCCCTTGTCCGCGCACATGTTTGGCGTATCCATGACTGAGCGCCTCACACAGATTGAACACGTCTGCGAGTCCGCGCGCGACATCGGCGTGCAAGTTCGTATCTACCTGCATGCCGCATTCAGCTGCCCTTACGCCGGCCCTACACAAGCACAAGCTGTCGCTGGCCTCGCTGCCAAACTGCTGCGTCTTGGTGGTGGAGAGTTCTTTCTGCTCGATGATTGTGCGACAGCAACACCCGACAATGTTCGCTATCGGGTGGAAGTTCTGACCACACAGGTCGCTCGCGGACGGATGGGTTTTCTCGCCAATGCAAACAACCTCGATACCGATGCATTAATAAACCAAGCCGCCAGCATGGGAATAAAAAAGTTCGCGGGCGCCGTTTTGCCTGGCCTGTCATTGCCGAACATATCCACACCTTATACGGCCATCACCTTGGCTCAACTCATCGAGATCCTTGCCTCTCATTCACTGCACAATCAGGATAGCTAACAAGCCATGGTCAATTCTCCGTGCATTGGGCAATGCCAATTGGACCCCACCGATAAGATATGCCTCGGATGCTATCGCACAATCGATGAAATCGTGCAGTGGACACGACTGAGCGTCACTGACCAAGAAAAAGTCATCATGCTTTGCTTACAGCGCCGCGCTTCAGGCCTCAAACCCACTGATCCCTAGCGGCACGCATTAAAAGTTACCCAAGATTTCACAATTCAGACGGATACACGGCCAGGACTTTGCTGAACAAAGCCTAAGATTTTAACCGTTTTACTGTTGTTCAGATGTATCGACGTATCATGCTGTCTTGGTTGCCGTGGACCTTGGCAGCGATTTCATTGCTGGGATTTGTGCGGCACGGGCAACCCGTATTGGCCAATGCCAACGCACCGATCGTCGCGCCGCATTTATCAGCGCAAGGCACGCTTGAGCCGCGCACGCGTGCAGCTCGTGCCGCGCTATACTTTGAAAAGAACATTGGACAAGCGCATCCGGGCACGCTGTATTCGGCGGTCACACCCTGGTATCACCTTGCCCTGCGTAAGCACGATATGCTGGTGAACTATCGCGTCGCAGACAGCGAATCGGACACATTCCGTCAGTTTTCTATTGCAGTCGACAACGTTAGCCCCAATGCCACACTCGTCGCTGAGCGACAACTACCCAGCTACAGCAGCTACTTCCACACGCGACGGACGTCACGTTGGCGAACCCAGGCGCCTCATTTTGAACGCCTTCGCTATGCCTCGGTACTGCCCGGCATAGATCTGTCGTTTTATGCGCAGGGTCAACTGATCGAATACGATTTCACCCTCGAACCCGGCGCGTCTCCTGAGACACTGCAACTGCGATACACCGGCATCGATCAGATCGAGTTAGCTGCCAACGGCGACGCGTTACTGACCAGCGGCAAATCAACCCTGCGACAAAGCCGCCCTGTCGCATACCAAATCATCGATGGACAAACGCAGTCCGTCCCGGTTCGCTATCGCTTGATTGCCGATGAAACAGCTCGCGTACCCCGCCTTGGCTTTGCCGTAGGACACTACAACCCTAATCACCCACTCATCATTGACCCCATACTCAGCTATTCAACGTTGCTCGGGGGTGATTTGTTTGACGCGGGCACCGACGTCGCCTTGGACTCCGAGGGATATGTGTATTTGCTCAGCCATGCGTATCAGCCCACAGGCGGCTCAGACGACACCAATCCTCATCCCGTTTGTAACAGCAACTGTCAATCGGGCGTGGTCATCAGTAAATTCACACCCGACGGTCAAACCCTGCTCTGGAAGACGACACTTTCAGGCAGTGGCGACGACATCGGGCGTGGCATCCGTGTCAACGCAGACGGCGAGGTCTATCTTGCCGGTTGGACAACCTCTGATAACTTTCCATTGCGACGCGCGTCTGACAGCGCATTCGATGGTTCGTCAGAGGGCTTTGTCGCCAAAATCAGCGCAAACGGGAGCAAACTCGTTTTTTCAAGCTATCTTGGCAACAATCGATCAGAAGTCGTGACAGCATTCACCCGCAGCGAAGACGGCAGTCTCTATGTCGTGGGTCGCAGCAGTCAACCTGTGGCCGACGAAACCAGCAATACACCACGCGTGGCAACCGATGGCTTCATCACAAAATACAAGTTTGGAGAACGACAATCTCAGTTTACCCGGTATTTAAAGGGTATAGGGTACGACACCGCCGAGGCCGTCGCCGTTGATCCGGCAGGTGATGTGTATATCACGGGCATTACCGAGTCTTTTGACTTTCCACTCAAGCACGCCCTCCAAAAAGCACGCCGAGGTGCGAGTGACGGCTATCTGGTGAAGCTATCATCGTCAGGCGAATGGCTATACAGCACCCTGCTGGGCGGCAATGGTGCCGATGCCGGGCAGGCGCTTGTGAGCGACGCACAGGGGCAGATTTGGGTGGGAGGTATCACCACATCCCGGGATCTCACACCGGCTGCAATCTCGGCAACGCCCGCGTCGGCACAACGCCACTGGGACGGATTTCTGCAAAAATACACCGCCGACGGAACTCAATTGCTGGTATCAAAACGCTTCGGCGGGAGTCACAATGACTATTTGACCGCGCTGGCTGTCGACGACGGTGGCCAGCTGCACGTCGCCGGCCACACACACTCAACGGACTTCCCACACACCGCACAGCCGAAAACCCCCGGTGAACAATCCGATGTGTTCTATGCCCAGATGGATGCTGACGCACAGTGGATGCACAGCCAGTATATCGGAGGCAATGCTGACGACAGCCACGGACGCCTCGCACTGACGAACAACGGCGATGCCATCCTCTCGGGGATCACACGATCAGACCCCGCCAGCCTGCCATCAACGGCTTGGTTTCCATCGCCGCAGCTCACGGAGCCTTCACACGCATTCATCAGCACCGTGTCTGTGCCACGGACGCAGGCATTAGTGAGTGGGCAATGGAACACGCTTTCACCTTCAGAGAGTCAGGGCGGCCCACGGTTACAAGACGTGCTCGGCGACGACATCCCCGGACGCTACGGACACGATTGGTTTGTCTATCATCATGTGCCCGAAACCGGGGTTTATGCCCCTGTCTTGCCGGATGATCGTCTGCTGGCCAGAAACACCTACCATGTTTTTCATACCACGGGCACCCGTGTGTACGTGGACTTCCCCCACCCGACGCAGCCGCTTGGCACATTCACTGACAGCGCAAACAGTCGCTGTGCCGATGCAAAGACACCGTGTCCTGGCGGTTGGCTCTGGGCAGAGACACCTGCGAAGGTCACCCAGACGACTGACATTGAGGGGGAAAACGATAGGCTTGCCTGCTCGGCGGGAGATTGCGCCGAGCGCATCAAGACGAGCAAGCGCCCAAGGTATCATGGGCGCATTGTGCGGGATCGTTAGCCGTTAGAGGACTTATCCAGTACGCCTGCCGCCTGACGATCAGCGTGATAAGACGAGCGCACCATGGGGCCGCTGGCGACGTGGGTGAAGCCCATGGCTCGACCTTTTTCGGCGAACATATCGAACTCATCCGGCGTCACAAATCGGTCAACAGGATGATGGCTCATGCTGGGTTGCAGATACTGGCCGAGGGTGAGCATGTCAATGTCATGGGCGCGCATGTCTTCCATCACCTCAAGGACTTCGTCGTTCTTTTCACCCAAGCCGAGCATCAGGCCCGATTTGCTGGGCACATCGGGCTGGGCTTTGTGGTGTTCCTGCAGCAACTTGAGTGACCACGCATAATTGGAGCCGGGACGACATTGCTTGTAGAGGCGCGGCACGGTCTCAAGGTTATGATTAAAGACATCCGGTGGCGATACCATCAGTGCTTCCAGCGCCAAATCCATGCGACCGCGAAAGTCCGGCACAAGGACTTCAATCTGTGTGTTGGGGCTGGTCACTCGCAGAGCGCCGATACAATCGGTAAAGTGCTTGGCACCGCCATCCGGCAAATCGTCACGGTCAACCGAGGTGATGACCACATAGGACAAGCCCATTTTGCCGACCGCTTCCGCGAGATTTTGAGGCTCATTGACATCCGGTGCATCGGGGCGCCCGGTGGCGACGTCGCAGAACGGACATCGACGCGTGCAAATACTGCCCAGAATCATGAAGGTTGCGGTACCGTGCGCAAAACACTCGCCCAAATTGGGGCAGGCAGCTTCCTCGCACACAGAGGACAACTTCAGGTCCCGCATCAGTTTCTTGATCTGGCCAACCTTTGGGTGGTTATGCGCTTTTGCGCGTATCCAGGCTGGCTTGCGCTTCGGCGTCTCGGCCGGCGCCACATTGATCGGAATACGGCCTCGGATCTTGTCAGATCCACGTCGAAACTTCTCCGGATTCAGCCGCGATGGCGAGGTCAGTGCCGCCGCCGCACTGCGCTCAGCGCCGGCTGCAGACGTCACTTTGATCGGTATCTGTGAGAGCTTGCCTGCGTCTCGCCGATAACCAGGCTTGTTTGGCGTGGGAGCCGGTACTTCAGTCATTCTTATTCTCTAATGGGCGCGCTTGTTCGGATTCTACGTGCAGTGCACAAGTGCTGTCTATTGGCTGACGGATTTAGGCATGTCTGCGTCGATCTGCGTACAACGCGCATAGATATGCGACGTCAAGCGTGGGTATAACGCCTCTGCCAGCGTCTGCCAATTTGCAGCTATGCCCAGGTTACGTGTCTGTGTGACGCCCAATCCAGCATACCCACACGGGTTTATCGCGTCAAAAGGCGCCAGATCCATGTCGACGTTCAATGACAGGCCATGGTACGTCCGCCCCTGGCGAACGCGCAATCCCAGCGCAGCCACCTTATCGGCATCGACATAGACACCCGGCGCATCCGGCCGATTGGCGGCTGTCACGCCATAATCAGCCAGCAAGTCAATGACAGCATCTTCAATGGCACTCACAAAAAGACGGATACCGAGCTTGGCGCGCTTCAGATCAACCATTGTGTACAGCACAATTTGCCCAGGGCCGTGATAGGTGATTTGCCCACCGCGATCCGTATTGACCACCGGAATATCGCTGGGATGCAGCAAATGTTCGGGTTTACCCGCCTGCCCTTGAGTATAGACAGGGTGATGCTCCACAAGCCAGAACTCATCGGGCGTATCGGGCAGACGTTCACGCGTAAACGCCTGCATGGCGCGCCAAACGTCCAGGTAATCTTGGCGTCCCAGCTCGCGAAAAACGGGCTCGATCACAACACGTACAGCAGACGCTCGTGACCGGTCAAGGCAAGATAGATCGCATCGAGATGCGCCTTACTGGTCGCGGTAAACGTCAGCGTGATGGATTCGTAAGTGCCTTTGCTCGATGGCTGACGACGGGTGCGGAGGCACTCGCCATCCAGGTGCGGCGCGACCAACTGCTCCACCAACTCACCGAAGTCGTCGCTCGCCTTCCCCATCGCTTTAATCGAAAACTCACAGGGGAACTCTAAGAGTGTTTCCTGCTCAGTGGACATTCCGCACCACCCATCTGCCCTCACGCACTGTATTTGTCACGATATTGGCGGATTATTCAAAGTATCGCAATATGGAATCACGCGCCTGCTGAAAGAAGCTGCCCTCTTCCACCTTGGCGAGCGCCACGAGTTTTGCCTCCGCGACGATTTCTGTTCCGGATTTCACACGTGTCTTGCCGTAGGACTGGCCGAGTTGCGCGGGTGCCTGGATGTATTCAATCAACTCAAACTCTGTCGTCAGCCCCTCATCCCCACCGCGTGGCACCGTGATATACACGTCTTGCATCACGCCCAGAGGCAACTCTTGCTCGGCACCCATCCAGATGCGGGCCGTTTTCACTTTTTGGCCGGCTGCATAGACTTTGCGAGTCTCATAAAAACGGAAGCCGTAGTTCAAGAGACGTTGGCTCTGGTCGGAGCGCGCTTTGTCACTGGCCGTGCCAAGCACCACCGTAATGAGTCGCATGTTCTTTCGCACCGCCGACGCGACCAGGCAAAATCCGGCGGACTCCGTGTGCCCCGTCTTGATACCGTCCACAGTGGCATCACGCCAGAGCAGTTTGTTCCGATTGTGCTGCTTGATGCCACCGAAGGTATAGTCTCTGACGGCGTACAAGCCATACTCGCCGGGGTAATCCGCGATAACAGCTTGCGCCAAGATCGCCATATCGTGCGCGGTGGTGTAATGATCGGGATGTGGCAAGCCCGTGGAATTGACAAAGTGGGTACCGACCATACCCAGTTTGATGGCGAAGTCATTCATCATCGTCGCAAAGCCTTCTTCGCTGCCCGCGATGTGCTCTGCAAGCGCGACCGCCGCGTCATTACCCGACTGAATAATCAATCCCTTGATCAGTTCATCAACCAGTACCTTTTTGTTGACCTCGATAAACATGCGCGACCCTTCCGTGCGCCAGGCCTTTTCACTGACAGTCACCTGATCCGTCAATGCTATCGTACCCATTTGCAGCTCCGCCGAGACAACATAGGCCGTCATCATTTTAGTGAGGCTGGCGGGCTCAACGCGCATATCGGGATTGTTTTTAGCAATGACGCGCCCACTGTGAAAGTCCATCAACAGATAGCTTTTCGCCGCTAACTGCGGTGGTGATGGTAAGGGGGCAGCAGCCTGGGCAGCCAGTGATACGCAAAACAGCAACTTCGCAATCAGGTATTTATAACGTCTCATCAGTGGTAATCGTGCGTCCAGAAAGTGAAAGATCGGAGGTTGATACGCATTGATTGACCACACACGGTTAGGCAGAACATTGATCAATGCATGCGAGTGATCCATCAACCGGGCAACGCCGAAACCGTCATCGGCAGGTTGATCGACCACCAGAATTATAGGGTAAATCTACCGGTTTTGCGGCAGAGTCGGATTATAGCCATCGCGACGCATACACGCCACGCACGCGTACAACGCAAACGCAGAGAAAACTACTTGCTAATGATTTGGTAATGCCCCAAACCCGCGCGATCCAGCTCACGCGCAATCTCGGTCACCAGCGACGTGGAATACAGCGGCCCCAGCTGCACGCGATACACCGGCTTCGTATCGGGCGGCAACACCTTCACCACGGCACCCACTATAGCGTCGCGCACCCGCCCCTGCATCGCGACAGCGTTCTCTCGATCGGCGTAAGCACCGAGCTGAAAATACAAGCCAGGATCAGCGCGCTGCTCTTCAGCGCTCGCCATCACCGGGCTCACTGCGGGGGGCTCGCGATGTGATTGCTCGATAGCGCGGGTGTGCAGTCTTAACGCGGATGGGCTCTGCTCACGCGCTGGATTAATGGCTCGCACATGCACGGGTGCTGTCCCCGCGCCCATGAAGTCCAGCTTTACTGCGGCAGCGTACGACAAATCGATGATCCGATTCTCATGAAACGGTCCACGATCATTCACTTTCACCACAATGGATTTGCCATTCTCAAGATTGGTGACTTCGACAAAAGTGGGTATCGGCAGTGAACGGTGCGCAGCCGTCAGCTGATACATATCGTAAACTTCGCGGCTTGAGGTCAAACGCCCGTGGAACTTACTGCCATACCACGACGCGATGCCCTCTTCGGCATAGCCTTCCGCTGACGGCCAGGTTTCGTAGTACTGCCCATGGACTTCGTAAACTTTGGGGTTGCCATAGCGACTTCGCGGTAGGTCGTGAGGTACAGGCTCAATGACGTTTTCCACCAAATGCAGATGCCCAGGGCCGTCCAGAGGTTCACTGAAAAAACGTTCGCCGCAATCCCCGCCCTGGCAGGCGGGAGGCGACGACGCGCAGCCTGTTATACACAACACAACGCCCAATACACCCCATCGCAACAACCCGACATCACGCACGCGGGAACGGCATAACACTGTCATCAATCGCTTCATCGTGACCGGAAAACGCGCTATGACGCTGCGCCGGCTAGAATTTGCTGACTCAATTGGTACACCGCCATGGCGTACAATTGACTGTGGTTGTAGCGCGTAATCACATAAAAATTATGATGCCCGATCCACAGCTCTTCGCCTTTCGTGCCTTGCAGGGTAAACAAACGCAATTTGCCAACACTGTCACCCACCACGGGAATACCAACATCTTCAAGGGCGCCACGTGCGACGGCCGGCTTCAATTGCTGACTCAGCAGCTGCCGGTAGTTTTGCTGCTTCGACGGCTCAGCAACGCGTTCTACCACCGCCTCATTCGGCTGCCAACGATGCACATGGAAATAGTTCGCGACGCTGCCGATCGCGTCCGCGGTAGACCCCCACAGATCGCGTTTGCCATCGGCATCAAAGTCGACCGCGTAACGCCTGTAGCTGCTGGAGATAAACTGCGCCATACCCATCGCACCCGCATAAGAGCCCTGCACCGCGAGCGGATCAATGTCTTCTTCTTCTGTAAACAGCAAGAACTCGGTTAACTCTTTGCGAAAAAACCGACTGCGTGGCGGGTAATCAAACGCCAGCGTCGCCACCGAGGCAAACACCGGATGGGACCCGGTGATACGCCCATACTTGGTCTCGACACCAATGATCGCGGTAATAATTTCTGGAGGTACGCCGTACTCGGCCTCAGCGCGGGCAAGCAAATCGGCGTGTTCTTGCATAAACGCCACGCCCTGCGCCACTCGATCAGGCTTAAGAAAAATACGCTGGTAAGCTTTCCAATCCAGGGTGCGTTCGGCGGGTTTGGCCATTTTCGCCAACACAGAATCCTGTGGCGAAATTTGCCCAAACAGAGCGCGTAACCGCGGCTTATCGAGTGCATGTTCAGCACTGAGGCTATCAATATAGGCGTTCACTTCAGGGTGCTGCAGATAACTGGCTGACGCCTGGGTGGCAAGCCAAGGGCTGATCAGCAGAGACAGCATCAAACTCACGGTGCGCAAAACGGGTATCACTCCTGTGGATTATTAAATGTGCGAAGGACTCTCCAGAGAACAGCACATGCGTCGGCGTTCTTCAGGGTAATACGAGTATAGAACATTCCCTCAAGACAGCGTGCGTCGATGCGAATACACCGACATGACAATACCAAACCCCGCCATCATCGTGACCATCGACGTTCCCCCATAACTCACCATGGGCAAAGGCACGCCGACCACCGGCAGCAAACCCGTCACCATACCGATATTGACAAACAAGTAGATCAGGAACGATACCGTCATCGCGCCGGCGAGCAAGCGACCGTAATGATCATCTGAATACGCCGTCACGTAGAAACCGCGCAACACAATAAAAGCATACACCGCCAACAGACCGAGCCCACCGAGCAGGCCAAACTCTTCCCCAAACACCGCAAAAATAAAGTCAGTGTGGCGCTCGGGCAAAAAATCCAGGTGGGACTGTGTACCGTTCAACCATCCTTTGCCGAAGAGCCCGCCGCTGCCAATGGCAATTTTTGATTGGATAATGTGATAACCCGAGCCCAACGGATCTGCCTCGGGGTTGAGGAAAGTCATGACGCGCTGACGCTGATAGGCGTGCATATTGTGCCAGAGCACCGGCGCCGCTACCGCAGCCGCGACCAAGCCACCCAAGACTAACCGCCAAGGAATGCCCGCCAAAAACAACACGGCCATCCCGGCCGTCAATACCAGCAAGGCGGTGCCGAGATCAGGCTGCTTGACGATCAACATGACAGGCACAAAGATCATCAACACAGCGACCAACACGCGCTGAATACTCGGCGGCGAATGCGTATCACAGACGTAGCGCGCCACCATCATGGGCACGACAATCTTCATCAATTCGGACGGCTGAAAACGAATCACCCCTAAGTCCAGCCATCGCTGGGCGCCCTTGCCGACATCCCCAACCAACAACACAGCGATCAGCATGCCCAGCCCCCCCAAATACAGCGCGAAGGACCAACTGCGCAAGAACGTCGGCGAAATCTGCGCCACCACCAGCAAGACTGAAAACGCCAAGCCCATGCGCAGCAACTGGCGTTGCAGTGACGCCATGCTTTCACCGTTGGCACTGTAGAGCACGAATAACCCCAAAGCCGCCAAGACCACCAAGCCCATGAACAGCGGCCAATCAATGCGCAAGGCAGCACCCAAGCGTCCCGCAACGCTTGCCGACAGACTTTCCGCCCCGGAAAACTCGCGCTCAACGGCCATGCGCATACTCGGCTGCGGTCGCAGACACAGTCTCTGCACCCTGATGCGACGACAACACCGGCGACGGCGTTCGCGTCAGCCAGGCATCAAAGATTTGCCGGGCGATGGGCGCAGCCACGGCCCCACCGCTGCCGCCGTTTTCTACGATCACCACCACCGCCAATTCCGGTGACTCCAAAGGCGCAAAGCCAGCGAACAACGCGTGGTCTCGCAACCGCTTGGCCACCTGCTCTTTGTCGTATTCGGCGTCCTGCGCCACAGAGAAAACCTGGGCAGTGCCAGTCTTGCCCGCGACGTGGTAGTCGGTGCCCTTAAACGCCGTGTATGCGGTTCCGCGCCGACGTCGGGTCGAGTTCCACATGGTTTTATGGATGTAGTCCCAGTGCGATGGCTTGCGCAGGGTGATCTGGTCAGGCGCTGGCGTTTGGTAGACATTGGGGGCGGCGTCCGGCTGCGCTTGGACGGCATACAGCAGATGGGGTTGCACGATCTGCCCGCGCGTGGCCAACATGGCCATGGCGTTTACTATTTGCAAGGGTGTCGCCGTAAAATACCCTTGCCCGATGCCGGCGATCAAGGTTTCACCGGGGTACCACATCTGCCCGTAGTGGCGCTGTTTCCAGGCACGATCCGGCAAAATACCCACGCTCTCAGCGGCGAGATCAATACCGGTGGCTCGCCCAAAACCGAATTGATCAAAAAACTCGGCGATGCGATCTATACCCATGCGATGCGACAAGTCGTAAAACATCACATCACACGACTCGACGATGGCCTGCTCAAGATTCACAAACCCATGCCCGTTTTTCTTCCAATCGCGATATCGGTGATCGTCGTTAGGCAGGCGATAGTAGCCTGGGCAATAGATCTTGCGCGATGTGTTGACAACGCCCGCCTCCAAACTGCCCAGCGCCATAATCGGCTTGAGGGTAGAACCTGGGGGGTAGGTACCGGAGAGCGCACGATTAAACAATGGCCGACGCCAGTCGTCGCGCAAAGCCGCGTAGTCCGGCACACTGATGCCGCCGACAAACAAATTATTATCAAATGCCGGCTTACTCACCATGGCGAGGATTTCACCCGTCTGCGGGTCTAACGCAACAATGGCACCACTGTGCTCGCCCAAGGCTTCTTCGGCCGCACGTTGTAGTGAGGTGTCCAGGGTTAAATAGACCGCAGCGCCCTCGCGAGGTGCCTGCTCTTCGAGCACGCGCAAGACACGGCCCTCGACATTCACCTCCACCTGCTGGTGCCCAACTTGCCCGTGCAACAGGGATTCGAACTGACGCTCGATGCCGATTTTGCCAATGTCGCGCGTGGCACGGTAGTTGGCCCGATCCAGCCTGGCTTTTTCGCGCTCATCAATCCGTCCGACATAACCGATAGTGTGCCCGGCCAGAGCATTCTGCGGATAATGCCGGCGCAAACGCGCGACAATCTCCACCCCAGGAAACTGATGCTGCACCACCGAGAATGCCGCCACTTCGCGCTCAGACAGTTTGTGGCGCAAGGCCACCCCCTGAAAAGGCGCAGCGTGTTGCATGGCTTTGCGAAAGCGCGCCACATCGCCATCGCTGAAAGGAATGTAACGAGCAATTTCGCGCAAGGTTTGCTCAAGATCGTTCACGTCCTCGCGGATGATCTCAAGCTGAAACGACGGCAGGTTGTGCGCAAGGACAAAGCCATTGCGATCGAAAATCAGGCCTCGCTCGGGCGCGATAGCATGAATATGGACGCGGTTATTGGTGGACGCCGTCGCGTAATGGTCGTGACGCTGGACTTGCAGATAGACCAGCCGCCAGACCAGCAAGCCCAGCAGCAACAGCGCAAACAGAGTGAGGATGAGGGTACGTTGGCGAAAGCGGCTGGCCGCCACATGCGGATCGACAAGCTGGTCCCGGTGTGTGCTCTGGAACCATTTCATGATCGCTCATCCCCTGATAACGGCTGACTGACGAGTGGCCTCAGCTGCCACGCCGGGTTCGCAACACTTGGCGTCTGATCGCGCGACACGCGCCTCAGCCAAGCGGTTGGAGCGCACCGTCATGGGCGCGCTCCCAACGCAACACTTAAGACAAGCGTTCGATACTGGCGGTAATTTCTTTACGCGCCTCGTCGGCACTCGCCCAGCCATCTACCTTGACCCACTTGCCGGGCTCATTGGCTTTGTACTGCTCAAAGAAATGGCTGATTGCGGCCAGCAGTGACTCAGGCAGGTCATTGATGTCTTTTACATCGCGGTACAGCGGTGTCAGTTTGTCCTTCGGCACAGCGATGACTTTCGCGTCGATACCAGACTCATCGGTCATCTTCAGCATACCGACAGGTCGGCAGGCGATAACACTGCCGGCAGCCAGCGGCACGGGCGTCACGACCAACACATCAATGGGATCATCGTCTTCAGACAAGGTATTGGGCACAAAGCCGTAGTTTGCCGGGTAGTACATGGCCGTACCCATGAACCGATCAACCACCAGCGCACCGCTGTCCTTGTCGACTTCGTATTTGATCGGGCCGCCATGTTGGGGGATTTCAATCACCACGTTGATTTCGTTTGGCGCGTCTTTACCGGGGCTGATTTCTTGTAAGTTCATCGTTTAGGGTCCTGTGTCGGTACGTATGTCGGTGTGGAAACTACTGATCTGCGCGGGCGCATGGCTGCCCGATGCGTGCTGATAGCGACCGCAGGTCGCATCAAACCGCGAGATTATAGCAGTTTTCAGGCCTCTTCATAGGTTTCGGGCAGTTGCCAGTCGATCTCAGGTTGTCCGCGCTCGGCCAGCCAGCGGTTAGCCGCCGAAAAATGCCCGCAACCAAAAAACCCGCGATGCGCCGACAACGGAGAAGGATGTGGCGCACTGAGAACGCAGTGTTTTTTGCGGTCAATGAACTGCCCTTTCTTTTGCGCGTAACTGCCCCAGAGCATAAACACCAGCCCTTCGCGCTCTTCACTCAAAGTGGCAATCGCTTGATCCGTGAAGTGCTCCCAACCCCGCCCCTGGTGCGACGCAGCCTGCCCTTGCTCAACCGTGAGCACGCTGTTCAACAGAAACACGCCCTGCTCAGCCCAAGGTATCAGACATCCATGGCCGGGCATCTGAAAGCCGGTGTCTGTGATCAGTTCTTTAAAGATGTTCTGCAGCGAGGGCGGTGAGGGCACGCCGGGGGACACCGAGAAACACAGCCCATGCGCCTGGCCTGGCCCGTGGTAAGGGTCTTGCCCCAATATGACGACCTTAACGTCCTCGAACGGCGTCAACGCAAACGCGCGAAACCAATGTCGAGAGTGCGGAAAAATGCGGACATTGCGTTCCTTACGGCCCGCCAAATAGGCCTTGAGTTTGTGCATATAGGGCTGCTCAAATTGCGGCCCCAAGCGCGCCTTCCAGCTCGCTTCAAGTTTGATTTGCGCCTGCGAATCGCTCACCTGCGAAAAGTCCTGGGTTGAGGGTCAACATTCGCGTCACCTGCGCGAATCGCTCCCGATTATAGCAGCGCGCGTCGGCAATTGCCTCGCCCGAACAATAGTGCAGAAGAAAACGGCTGAATGCTCTACACTCTAACCATTAACACGTGGCCGCGAAGGCAGTCTTTTGCAAGCTCAGCCCCGCTGTGCAACGTGGGCTTCAGTTTCGAGCAAAACACGGCTATCCTTTGTCCCTTTTTTGTCCAGCACGATCAGCAACCGTTTGAGCACTCGCACGCAATCCTGCACAGCACGCCTGACGCCCATGTCTTGCGCCCTCATCGCGCTCGGCCTGTCGCCGTTGGCACGGGTGTCTGTGGCAGCCGCCGATCCTCTGTGCCCGAGTTACGCGCCCAGCCAGGAGCCGTCACCCTCCGCCAATCTTGACCCCGAAAAAGTGGATGCCTTTGCCGATGCGGTGATCAGTGAAGACGGGGTCTACCAGCTCGATGGCTCAACCTTAATCAACTATCGCAATCAACAAATCCGAGCGGACAATGCCGTCTACGACAGCACGCGCGGCACCGTCAATATCGACGGTGAGCTGAGCTATACGACACCCGAGTTTCGCCTGGACAGCGAAAACGCAACCGTGGACCTGAATCGAGACACCTTCGCATCCGGGGAGTCCAGCTACGTACTCGCGCTGGACGGCCGCATCGCCCAAGGTCGCGCCCAACAAATTGAGCGCGACAGCAAAGCACGTGTGAAGCTCTGGGGTGCCACCTACTCCGCCTGCCCACCCAATGCTGAGGCGTGGAAAATCAAAGCGAGTAAAATCCGGCTCGACTCCGCCGAAGGCATTGGTACCGCGAAGAACATCACGCTACGCTTCAAGAACGTGCCCATTCTCTACGCGCCGGTGTTCAGCTTCCCCATCAATAACAACCGCAAAACCGGCTTTCTCGCGCCCAGTTTTCGCCAGGCCGAGAACACCGGTTTTGAGATTCTGATTCCCTGGTACTGGAACCTGGCCCCCAATCTCGACGCGACACTCACGCCACGTTACATGACCCAATGGGGCATGCAAGTGCAAGGCGAGTTCCGCTACAAAAACCGCATCGGCGATTGGCGGGTGAATACCGAATACTTGGACGACAAAGACAAGAATGAAGCGCGGCGCTTTACCCGCTTTCGTCACCAGGGTGAGCTATCGACACGCTGGAGCAGCCTGATCGACGCCAGCTTCGTCACTGATAAAGACTACTTCAATGACTTTGGCGACAGCCTGGATATCGCCAGTATCACGCACTTGGACCGGCGCGCCGAGATGCGCTACCGCGACAATATCAACGATTTTCTCGTGCGCGTACAGCGCTACCAAACGGTTGATAAAGACATCATCGCCACCGAGCGCCCTTACCTGCGCTTGCCACAGATCAGCTGGGATGCCGTACTACCGACCACAAACTCGGGCTTCAAGCCGGGCATCTTCACAGAAATGGTGTACTTTGATCGCGAAGACTCCGTCAAGGGCTCTCGCCTGGATCTACGACCGTTTGTGTCCTTGCCGCTGAGCAGCGATTCGTGGTTCCTCACACCCACGGTCGGGCTGCGCTACACCCGCTACCACCTCGAAAACCTCAACGCGGATGAGAGCGGACTGATTACAGAAGATCGCATTGAGCGCAATTTGCCCTATGGCTCCATCGATGCCGGACTCTTCTTTGATCGGCACTCGGGCAACCAGGGCTCGGTGCAAACCTTGGAGCCCCGGATTTTCTATCTCCGTGTGCCCTACGAGTCGCAGATCGGTATTCCCACGTTTGACAGCGGCGAACTGGATTTCAACTTCTCGCAACTGTTCCGGGATAACCGCTTCTCGGGTGCAGACCGGGTCGCAGACGCCAATCAGCTCAGCACGGCGATCACGACCCGCTTCATTGACGGCCCGAGCGGGCGCGAGCAGCTGCGCGCCTCCATCGGTCAGATCGTGTACTTTGATGATCGACGCATCTTCCTCGACGAAGAGCGAATCGAGCGACGCGGCAGCTCCGATATCGTCGGAGAAATCTCTGCGGAGCTTAAAAATAACTGGGTTGTAAAGTCGAACCTGCAATGGAACCCTTATAATTCCTCGACCGAGCGCAGTTCGGTTCAGCTCAGCTATCGCCCCGGCGAGGATCGTGTGTTCAACATGGCCCATCGGCGCGTCAAAGACAGCACCGAACAAGTTGATTTCTCCGCCTTTTGGCCACTGAGCGATCGCTGGAAAGCCAGTGGGCGCTGGAACTATACCCTCGACAGTGACACCAGCATTGAAACCACGCTCGGCCTGGAATACGAAAGTTGCTGTTGGGCCTTCCGCTTTGCCAGCCGCCGCTATATTTCGGATAACGGGCTGGATCACGAGACGAATTATTTCGTCGAACTCATTCTCAAGGGCTTGGCGCCCGTGGGCGACAACGTCGGCGCACTGCTGGAAAGCGGCGTGCTAGGCTATTCGGACACTTACCGATGATAAAACGATTCTCAATCAACTTTTCCAAACACCTGCTGCTTATCACGGCCTTGCTGTGTCTGCACACCGGTCTCCAAGCACAAGAGGCGGAACTGCTCGATCGCATTGTCGCCGTCGTCAACAACGACGTGGTGCTGCACAGCGAGCTTGATCGCGAACTTCAAATGCTGGAGAAACAGGCGCGCGACAGCGGTCAGCGCTTGCCGGATCCTGAGGTGCTGGAACCGCGTGTGCTCGAGCGGCTGATTCAACGAAAAGTGCAAATGCAACGCGCACAAGCGCTGGGTATTTCAGTGGATGAAGAGTCACTGAATCGCGCGATCGCATCGATAGCCCGGAATAACAATCTCAGCCTGCCGCAGTTCCGCCAAGCACTGCGCCAAGAAGGGTTAGATTACCCGAGCTTTCGCGAAGGCATTCGCGAGGAACTGACCATCTCACGGCTGCGCAGTCGTGAGATCGACGCACGCATTAGCATTTCACCCAAAGACATTGAGAACTATCTCAAGCGCACGGCCAGTGACACGCAAGAGCAAGCCAGTTACAACCTGCAACACATCCTGATCGCCGTGCCTGATGGCGCCAGCAGCGAGCAAATTCGCGCGGCCAATCAACGCATCGCCGAGATTGCCGCTGCGTTGAACAACGGGGGTGACTTTGCGCAGCTCGCTGCGACCTATTCCGACGGTGCCAAAGCACTCGATGGCGGTGCCATTGGCTGGCGCCAACCCGGCGAATTGCCACCGCTGTTCGCGGACGCGATTGTCTCACTCAAGGCGGGCGACACCACGGCACCCTTGCGCAGCCCTAACGGTTTTCACCTGCTGAAAGTGGTTGATGTGCGCAACGAGCAAAACCAACTCGCTACCGAAACACTTGCGCGCCACATCCTGATCCGCCACGAAGACGATGGCGACAACGAAACAAATCGACAAAAGCTGCAAGCTATCCGCGCACGCATTCTTCAGGGCGAAGACTTCAGCAAAGTGGCCGCCTCCGTCTCCGACGACACCAACAGCGCCACCAACGGCGGTGAACTCCCTTGGTACGGGCCGGGCGAGATGGTGCCGGCCTTTGAGCAAGTGGTCGCCAGCCTGGCGATCGGCCAGCTCAGTGAGCCTTTCCGGACCGACTTCGGCTGGCACATTGCCGAACCGCTCGAACGCCGCGAATTCAACGCTTCTGAAGAGAACCGACGCAGCGCGGCAGAGGCAGCTTTGCGCAAATCCCGCAGCGATGAAGAATACGAGCTATGGCTGCGACGCCTGCGCGCCGAAGCCTACGTCGAGATCCGTGGCCAAGACGATGAGGAACCCGGCGATAATGGCTGAACAGGCCATCAAACCCGTTATTCTCACCACTGGCGAACCTGCCGGCATCGGCCCGGACTTGGCCGTTATGCTGGCCCAGCAAGCACAGGATGACCGTCCCCTTGTCGTCGCCGGCAACGCGGACGTCCTTGAAGCGCGGGCGCGGCGATTGGGGCTGCCATTGCGCTTGCGCCCTTACAGCAAGGAGCACATTGCACCGACAGCCGCCGGTGAAATGCTCTTGCGCGACATCCCGGTCGCAGCATCGGTCACCCCGGGTGTGCTTAACCCCGCCAATGCCCAGCATGTGCTCGCACTGCTGGACGACGCGATCGACGGGTGTCAGTCAGGTGAATACGCCGCCATGGTGACCGGCCCTTTACACAAGGGTGTGATTAATGATGCCGGGATGGCATTTACCGGCCACACCGAATACTTGGCCGAGAAGACCGAGGCCTGGCCGGTTATGATGCTGGCCACACCGGGCTTGCGCGTAGCGTTGGTCACCACACACCTGCCCTTGTCGGCTGTGCCTGCCGCCATCACGCCACAGCGCTTGCGCACGGTGTGTACCATCTTGCATGAATCCCTGGTGACATGGTTTGGTATTGCCAACCCGCGCGTGCTGGTGTGTGGGCTCAATCCACACGCGGGCGAAAACGGGCACATGGGGCGTGAAGAGATCGATGTGATCACCCCAGTACTCGACGAGCTGCGGGAGGCAGGTATGCAATGGGTGGGCCCCCTGCCCGCCGACACGCTCTACACCGAACACCACCTGAAAAACGCCGACGCCACCCTGGCCATGTTCCATGACCAAGGCTTACCGGTGTTAAAGCATGCAGGATTTGGCAAGGCAGTGAACATCACCTTAGGCTTGCCGATCATTCGCACCTCGGTGGACCACGGTACCGCGCTGGATCTGGCCGGCAGCGGGCGAATCAACAGCGGCAGCCTCGCGTACGCACTGGACGTCGCGCACGAGCTAGCCGCTAACCGACAGCACACTTAGCTACCAAAAACCTTATTCGCGTATAGCCGCGAAAAGACGCCTTGCTGTGCTAACAGCGTGGCCAGATCTCCCGACTCAACAACCCGTCCATTCTCCAAGACGAGGATGCGGTCAAAGCGATCAAGCCCGTCCAATTGATGCGTAATCACCAGTAGGCTGCGATCACCGACGGCTTGCATTACCGTGTCCATCACCGACGCGGCCGTATTTGCGTCCAAGCCTTCCGTCGGCTCATCCATCACCAGCAGATCAAAGTCACGCAGCAAGGCACGCGCGATGGTGAGGCGACGCGCTTGGCCTTTCGAGATTCTGACCGATTGCTCGCCCGTCTGTGTCTGCAAACCGTCCTTCAGCGATGCGATAAACGGCATCAATTGCGCGGTCTGGCACACGGCGTCGAGCTCGGCGTTGCTTGCCGTCGGCTTCGCCACGCGCAGATTTTCCGCCACGGTGGTGTTAAACAAATACGCCTTCTGCGGCACCACGGCAATCCACGCCCGCAGATCCTCCGCTGCGTAGTGGTCCAGGGATGCATTGTTTAAGGTGATTTGCCCTGCCAGCGGCAATCGACTCTTCGTCAGCAACTGAATCACGCTGCTCTTGCCGGACCCGGTCGAACCCACGACGGCGACTCTTTCGCCCGCCCCCAAGTGAAAACTGACGGCGTCCAAGGCGTTGACGTGGTCGGACTGATAGCGGAACGACACCGTCTCAAAGGCCCAATCCAAGCGCGCGGGTTTGGGCAGAGGTGTGTCTGGATCCGTGAGCGGCACGGGTGTATCAGCCAGCGTGAACACCCGTCGCGCGGAGGCCAAGATCGCACCGTATTGGCGAAAAGCCTCCGGCAAGGGCGCGACAATCTCAAACGCCGCGATCAACAACAACGCCAACATGGCCAAATCAGCCGGCTCTATCTGCTCGCTGCGCACCGCCGGTATCAGAATGAACAAACCCAACCACACGGTCAGCCCCGTCGCCAAAACCACCAGCGCCTTGCCGTGCGCATCGGTTGTCGCCAAGCGATCTTGCAAGTCAATCACCGCTTCACTGTCGCGGCGCAGTGTGTCGAAGTAAGCGTCATCCGCACCGCTGACAATCAACTCGTCCATACCTTGGATGGCATCAATCGCACCGGTCCGTAACTGTGATTGCGCCGCCACCAGCTGCTCTCCGGGAACGGCGCCCTCACGCAGCGTCCATCCCGGCAACACCACCCCGGTCAGTACAATCGCCAGCAGAAACACGCACGCGAACAGCACGCTGTAACCGCTGATGACCCAGAACAGAATGGCCGTGGCACTGATGGCGACGATGGACGGCACAAAAATGCGCAAGTAGAAGTTGTCCAGATTATCAATGTCACCGCGAATGCGGCCAAAAACATCACCGCTGCGGTAGTCTTCCAGCACGGCAGGCGCCAGTGGCTCAATCCTCAAGAAAAACCAGTGCCTGAGACTCGCCAACAAACGAAACGTGGTCTCATGACTCACCAGCCGCTCCGCATAGCGGCCACCGGTGCGCAGCATCGACATCGCCCGAATCACCGCAGCGGGGCTGAAGTAATTCATACTGACACCCGCCAGGCCGGCTATCGCCATGGACGTAATAAACCAACCGGAAATGGC
>DOIU01000383.1 GCA_003511825.1 Gammaproteobacteria bacterium
TCAACACTGCGGAAATCTGCGTCGCGCTCGAGTTCAAAGTCGTTAATCATGAGCTGGATACGCTGACCGCGCGGGAGGTTGTAACCGGCTTTCAGGAACAGGTCGCGCGAGGTGGAGTCCATGGTGTCGCCCTGCGTGGGGTAGAGCCCGACCAAATTGTCGTCGCCGTCGTACAGCATGCCACGTTGGTGCGACGCAATACCTGTCGTCAGGTCGTAGTCGTCGGTGGCGATACCGCCCAACCAGCTCAGTTTGTAGCCGAGGCCTTCGCTTTCAAAGCCATCGTCGCTAGTGAGCGAGGCTTTGAGGGTGTTTTGCCAGCGTCCGGTGTTTTCGGCTGTTCGCGTCACCATGCCGACGATACCGCCGGTAGCGCCAATACCCTGAATGGCGTTGGCACCATGGATCACCTCAATGCGTTCAATGAAGTCGATGTCGATGGTGTGACCATCACGACTGCCGTCGCGCAGCGCGTTGTGCTGTGGCACGCCGTCGATCATATAGAGTGGGTTGCGTCCCCGAAAGCTCTCTGCCCGCCCCGTGAGTTTGCGCAGACTCGGACCAAAGCCGGGCACCGTGTTCTCAAGCACCGACGCCAAATCGTCGGCAATGGTGGATTGCTGCTCGATGTGTGCGCGATCCACAACAGTGGTTGTGCCCGGGATCGCGTTGACCGGGCGCTCAACTCGGCCGGTGGTGACAGACACGGTGTCTAGTGTTTCGGGTGAGTTTCTGGCGGCGTCGGTCTGTGCGAGTGCCGTGGCGGACAATGAACTGAGTACAAGGGCTTTCGCCAGCGGTTTGCGGGTGCGGTTCATCGGATACTCCATGTGGGGTGCGCGACCCGAACAAGGCGAGGTGGGCTTGTATTGTGTCGGCGCAAACTTAATGCGAATAATTCATATTAGCATATGAATGTCATTCGTTATAAGTGCGGGCGTCGTATTCGACCCTTTGGCGAGGTGATTTCTGCGGTGTTGAACGTGTTTGGCGTGAGAAACGTTGGCGGCAACTGCGTTCGCGCGCCCTGGCCGTGTTTGAAGCTTGAAAGTCGGTCGGTGACCGTTGATCGGCCGTTATCGGCAGTGTTCTTCCTGCATGTTTTGGTAGTCCGATATCAACAGGATGGACTGGTTTAACTGCTCGATGTTTTTTACGACCGCAAGCCTCGCCTCCAGTGCAGTGATGCGATTGGTCAAATCATGGCAGCGGCGCGTGAGTCGCACAGTGTCCAGGTCCACGGGTGCTGAGTTTGAACGCAGGGTGCTCGGTGTTTGCGTGATCGGACGTATCGCGGGTGCTTTAGGAGCGAGGCGTAAGCGGCGCTCCAGGCGCGATTCCTGTGGCACGGTGACGGCCGGGGGCGTTAGCGACAGACGGGTTTCTTGCGCAGTTTCTGCGCTTGTATTGTGCGTGTGATCAACCTTGGCGGTCGTGTTTGTCTTGGTGTGTGTGCCCGCAGACGCCGCGATGCTGGGTTGATCATGATGGTCATTGACCTGGCTGTATTGAATTGACCGATCTTTTGGCGGTGTCGGGCTGTAGGTCAAGACACCCTCATGGTCTATCCATTGGTAAAGCGGCGCCGCCTGTGTGGGGGTAATCCCGATAAGGGCAGCGGTTGCTATCGCCAACAGAGATCCAGCGCAGCGTGATGTTGTCAGTGTGCGTGTCATAGTGTGAATAACACAGCAAACCTTGTGCCGCTGTAAAGGCACTCGATAGCGCCAGCGCGATCGGTATACTACTTCCATTTTTACCCATTTCAGGGGGCATTATGCAGTTTGTGCTGGTTGGGGTAGGCGGGTTTCTGGGAGCCTGCGCGCGTTACGCGGTGGTGCGTTGGTTAGGTGCGTATGGCGCGACGTTTCCTTTTGCAACCTTGTTCGTGAATGTGCTCGGGTCTTTCGTGGTCGGCGTGTTCGCGACCTGGATTTTTCAAAAGACGCCGTTGGAAGGCGAGTTGCGTTTAGCCATCCAGGTCGGATTTCTTGGCGCCTTGACCACATTCTCAACGTTTTCCCTCGAAACGCTGAACCTTCTCTCCAATGGTCAGGTGTTAAAAGCCGGCGCGAATATTGTCTTAAACCTCGTGCTGTGCCTGGCTGCGGCCTGGGGTGGCGTCATGCTGGCCAAAGCCTTGCCTTAGTGATTGCGCTGCTGTAGCTAGGTGCGGCCCGCTATGCATGTCAACCTGTGGCCAGAGCGGGTATACTACACGGCTTATTTTTGACTGAACTGATCAAGGAACTCTCTCGACATGCTCGATCCCAAGCTGCTTCGTACTGACATCGCTGCCGTTGCTCAGAACCTGTCGCGCCGAGGCTTTACGCTCGACGTCGCTCGCTTTGAGACGTTGGAAGCGCAGCGTCGGGAATTGCAAGTCAGCACCCAGGAGTTACAAAATGCCCGCAACACGGCGTCGAAAGCGATCGGCAAAGCAAAGGCGCAGGGCGAGGATATCCAGCCGCTACTAGACAATGTCGCGAGTCTTGGTGATGAGCTTAAGGCTGCCGAAACGGCACTCAGAGATTTACAACAGCAGCTGAATGATTTTCTGAGCGGCGTGCCCAATCTATTGGATGCCAGCGTACCCCATGGCCGCGATGAGGCAGACAATATTGAAGTCAGACGTTGGGGCACACCGCCGGCGTTTGAATTCGATGTGCGTGATCATGTGGATCTGTGTGCGCCGACAGCAACCATGGACTTTGAAACGGCGGCCAAGTTAACCGGTTCGCGATTTGTGGTCATGCGGGCCGAGGTTGCGCGACTGCATCGTGCGCTTGCGCAGTTTATGCTTGACGTGCATACGGAAGAGCACGGGTATACGGAAGTGAATGTGCCCTTGATCGTGAATAGTGACTCGCTGCGAGGTACCGGCCAGTTGCCAAAGTTTGAGGAAGATTCGTTTGCCTTGGCGGGTGATAGTGGCTACTACCTCATCCCGACCGCAGAAGTGCCTGTCACCAATTTTGCGCGTGGCGAAATTCTCGACGATGAAACCTTGCCACGTCTGTACACGTGCCACAGCGCGTGCTTCCGCTCTGAAGCCGGTTCCTACGGCAAAGACACGCGCGGTCTCATCCGTCAGCACCAGTTTGAGAAGGTTGAGATGGTCCAGCTTGTCCGTCCCGAAGAATCGATGGCGGCGTTGGAAACCCTGACGGCCCATGCTGAAGCGATTCTGCAAAAGCTTGCGTTGCCCTACCGCGTGGTGACCTTATGTAGCGGCGATGTTGGGTTTTCTGCGCTCAAAACCTACGACCTGGAGGTGTGGATTCCTGCTCAGGATACCTACCGCGAAATTTCCTCCTGCAGTAACTGCGGAGACTTTCAGGCGCGACGCATGCAAGCGCGTTGGCGCGAGCCAGACAGTGTCAAACCACAGCTGTTGCACACGCTTAATGGTTCCGGACTTGCCGTTGGACGTACGTTGGTTGCCTTATTGGAGAATTATCAGCAGGCTGACGGCAGTATTCGCATACCCGACGTTCTGGTGCCTTATATGCGCGGGAAGACCCACATTCTGTCACCTGAGAACGGCCAGTAGTCGAGTCATCTCCCAAGACGTGGGCCGCTCGCGAATTTGCTTGACCTGAGCGGGCGGCTCACCTATTATCTCGCTCCTTCGGCAGGCGCGTAGCTCAGTTGGTTAGAGCACCACCTTGACATGGTGGGGGTCGTTGGTTCGAATCCAATCGCGCCTACCAATTTCCTTTAACGCTCCCTGTTAGCTATCTGCAGATGAACGTATGCGGTACGTTCATTGATACGGTACATTTTTTTCATGTGGCCTTACGTATGGGTCACCACTGATGAGACGCAAGCATGCCTCAGATTACTCTGCCAGACGGCAGCCAAAAACACTTCGATCACCCCGTTTCTGTTCATGATGTTGCCGCCGATATCGGCCCGGGTCTCGCTCGCGCACTGATCGCTGGCAAGGTGGACGGCAACGTGGTGGATGGTAGCTACGTCATTGATGACGATGCCGAGTTGTCTGTGCTCACAGCCAAAGACCAGGAAGGGCTTGAGATCATTCGCCATTCCTGTGCGCATCTGATGGCGCAAGCGGTGAAGCAGTTGTTCCCGAGTGCGCAGGTCACCATCGGTCCGGTGATTGAGGACGGCTTCTATTACGACTTCGCCTTTGAGCGCAGTTTTACGCCAGAAGATCTCACGGCCATTGAAAAGCGCATGGCCGAGCTGGCAAAAGCGAATATCACCATTGAGCGCTATGCCTTGCCGCGCGATGAAGCGCTTGCGTTTTTTGCGGAACTCGGCGAAGACTATAAAGCTGAGATTATTGATAGCATTCCGCCAGAAGAAACGCTGTCCATGTATCGTCAGGGCGACTTTACCGATCTTTGTCGCGGCCCACATATTCCGTCTACCGGATACATTAAAGCCTTTAAATTGACCAAGATCGCAGGCGCCTATTGGCGTGGTGATTCCAATAACGTCATGTTGCAGCGAATTTACGGCACGGCGTGGCGCGATAAAAAAGAGCTGAAAGCCTATTTGCGCCGGATCGAAGAAGCTGAAAAGCGCGATCATCGCAAGCTGGGCAAGCGTTTGGATCTGTTTCATCTGCAGGAAGAAGCGCCTGGTATGGTGTTCTGGCACCCGAAGGGGTGGGCGATTTACCAGGTGATAGAGCGCTACATGCGCGATAACCAAATTGCCCGCGATTACCAAGAAGTGCGCACGCCTCAGGTTGCCGATTTTTCGCTCTGGGAGCGTTCAGGGCATGCGGATAAATTTGGCGACGATATGTTCGTCTTGCATATTGATGAGCGCGATTTCGCCATCAAGCCGATGAACTGCCCATGCCACGTGCAGATTTACAACCAAGGCTTGAAAAGCTATCGCGACTTGCCGCTGCGCATGTCGGAGTTCGGGTCTTGTCATCGCAACGAGATGTCGGGCGCGTTGCACGGCCTGATGCGGGTGCGTGGTTTTACACAGGACGATGGCCATATTTTTTGCACTGAAGGCCAGATCCAGCCAGAGGTCAGTGAGTTTATTGATTTTCTACACGCGGTGTATGCGGACTTTGGCTTTGATGAGGTCATCTATCGCCTCTCCACACGGCCGACCAAGCGCGTGGGCAGCGATGCCGATTGGGACAAGGCCGAAAAAGCCTTGGGCGATGCGCTGGACAATAAAGGTCTCGACTGGCAGGAGCTGCCGGGCGAGGGCGCGTTTTACGGGCCAAAGATTGAGTTTTCATTAAAAGATTGCCTTGGGCGGGTTTGGCAGTGTGGCACTGTGCAGGTGGATTTTTCTATGCCTGGACGACTGGATGCCACTTATGTGGACGAGCGTGGTGAGCGTCAGACGCCAGTCATGTTACACCGCGCGATTCTCGGTTCTTTTGAACGTTTTATCGGGATTCTGATTGAACAGCATGAAGGTAAGCTGCCACTGTGGTTGTCGCCCAAGCAGGCGGTGATCATGAATATCACCGATAAACAGTCCGAATACGCGCAAAAAGTGGCCCAGCGCTTGCAAAATAGCGGCTTCAGGGTCGAAACGGACTTGAGAAACGAAAAGATCGGTTTTAAAATTCGCGAGCATACCCTACAGCGCGTTCCTTACCTGCTGGTTGCGGGTGACCGGGAACTGGAAACGAATCAACTGGCAGTTCGTACGCGGGATGGCCGCGATCTCGGCAGCGTGGATATAGAGACATTAGTATCCGGTTTAGCTGGCGAGATCACCAGTCGTGGCAGGACTGTTTTTTTGGAGGATTGAAGTATTTCTGCACATAAAGCGAATCGAAAGAATGAAGACATCACGGCTGTCGAAGTACGCCTGATTGACGCCGAAGGTAATCAGGTAGGGGTGGTGTCCCGGGCTGAAGCCCTCGCTGCCGCAGGCGATGCGGGTCTCGATCTGGTGGAAATCTCACCGAATGTAGAGCCACCCGTGTGCAAGGTAATGGACTACGGGCGCTACAAATTTGAGCAGAGTAAGAAACATCACAGCGCCAAAAAGAAACAAAAGCAGGTGCAGCTCAAAGAGATCAAGTTCAGACCCGGCACGGAAGACGGTGATTACCAGGTGAAACTGAGAAACCTGGTGAAGTTTCTTGAAAACGGCGATAAAACGAAAATCACATTGCGATTCAGAGGCCGGGAAATGGCTCATCGTGATTTGGGTGCCAAGTTGCTCAAGCGGGTAGAGCAAGACCTGTCTGAATTGGGATCTGTTGAGCAGTACCCCAAGATGGAAGGGCGGCAAATGGTTATGGTGATCGCGCCGAAGAAGTAATTCGCCAGAGAGGTTAGACCTCTTTGGCAAACACTAAGCTTGCGCCGTAGTAAAACGGATGGTTGCATCCGTACACTCCGACTCGGCCAGGCGGATTATTAATAAATCAAACGGGAGTTTGTCATGCCTAAAATGAAGACCAATCGCGGGGCCGCCAAGCGGTTCAAGCGAACCGGGTCGGGTGGCTTCAAGCGTAAGCAATCGCATTTGCGCCACATTCTGACCAAAAAGAGCACCAAACGTAAGCGCCACTTGCGTGGTAAATCTATGGTGCATGAATCTGATGAAGTGCTCGTCGAGCGCCTGTTGCCTTACCTGCGTTAATCTGGAGATCTCACTATGCCAAGAGTAAAACGTGGCGTACAGGCACGCGCCCGCCATAAAAAAATCCTCAAGAAAGCCAAAGGGTACCAAGGTGCTCGCAGTCGTGTCTTTCGCGTTGCCAAGCAGGCTGTCACGAAAGCCGGTCAGTATGCTTATCGTGATCGCCGCCAGAAGAAGCGTCAGTTTCGCCGTCTCTGGATCGTGCGGATCAATGCTGCGGCGCGCGAGTGTGGGCTGTCCTACAGCCGATTGATCAATGGTCTGAACAAGGCTGGCATTGAGATTGATCGCAAGGTGTTGTCTGACATCGCCATTGCTGATTCGGCGGCGTTTAGCAAGATTGCTGAACAAGCGAAAGCAAGCCTTCAAAGTTAGTTTCGCACTGCGGGCACAAGAATCACTCCTCGTGCCAGTCACAGCGGATTAAAAGAACGGGAAAAGGCCTGCCTTTTCCCGTTTTTTTTTAGTTAAAGGACTCTTCACGTGTCACTAGATCTTTCAAATCTGTTGTCGGAGGCGGCGACTGAGATCGCGGCGGCCTCTGATCTGCGTGCACTCGATGCCGTGCGCGTTAAATACCTGGGCAAGAAAGGCCTGGTCACCGACCAGCTTAAGTCCCTCGGCCAACTCTCCAATGAGGAACGTCCTGCGGCGGGCAAGGCGATCAATAGGGCAAAGCGAGAAATTGCGGATGCCATTGAGCAGCGTTCATCCGCCTTGGAAGCTGAAGCGATCAATGCGCAGCTAGCGGTTGAAAAAATCGACGTCACCTTGCCGGGGCGCCAGTTGACTCAAGGCGGGTTGCATCCCGTGACGCTGACGATGCGACGTATTACGACGTTGTTCTCGCAGCTCGGGTTTGATGTCCAGGAAGGGCCAGAAATTGAAGACGACTACCACAACTTTGAAGCGCTGAACTTCACCCCGCACCATCCGGCGCGTGCAATGCATGACACGTTTTTCTTCGACAGTGGTCTATTACTGCGCACCCACACATCATCGGTGCAGATCCGCTATATGGAAAACAACGCGCCGCCGTATCGTATTGTTGCGCCGGGGCGCGTCTATCGTTGTGATTCAGACATGACCCACACGCCGATGTTTCATCAGGTAGAGGGGTTGTTGGTGGATACGGATATCACATTCACGGATCTTATGGGGCATTTGCAAGGTTTTCTTGAGCAGTTTTTTGATAACTCGGATGTGCAGATACGCTTCAGACCTTCCTATTTTCCGTTCACTGAGCCCTCCACGGAAGCGGATATTCGCATCGGAGATGGGGACTGGCTTGAGGTATTAGGCGCAGGAATGGTGCACCCGAATGTTTTTAAAGCGGTGGGTGTCGACAACGAGCGTTACACAGGCTATGCCTTTGGTTTAGGTATTGAGCGTCTGGCCATGCTGCGCTATGGCGTCAAGGATTTGCGCCAGTTCTTCGAAAACGACCTGCGATTTCTCAGGCAGTTTAACTGAGCCGATTTTGTCCCCCGGGGGCTCCCGGGTAGATCAGATATTTTGCGGAAAATACGATGAAATTCAGTGAAAAATGGTTGCGGGAATGGGTGAATCCCGACATCGATAGTGACGTGTTGGTGCAGCAATTGACCATGCTTGGCCTTGAAGTGGATTCGGTCGAACAGCCTCCGGCGCTCCCGGGTGTGATTGTCGGGCAGGTGGTGGCGGTGGATGCGCACCCTGATGCGAATAAGCTGCGCGTCTGTCAGGTCGACGATGGTGAATCACACGTGCAAGTCGTGTGTGGTGCCAGTAATGTCAGTGTTGGCATGAAGACGGCTTTTGCGACCGTGGGTGCGAAACTGCCTTCCGGCATGAAGATCAAAAAAGCCCGCCTACGAGGCGTCGAGTCCTTGGGTATGCTTTGCGCAGCGGATGAGTTGGCGCTGGCAGAGCAATCCGATGGCATCATGGCGCTGCCGGCCGATGCGCATGTCGGCATGGCGCTGGTCGAGTATCTGTCGTTGGACGACACGCTGATTGACATTGATATTACCCCAAATCGCGGCGACTGCTTTTGTTTGCGCGGCATTGCGCGTGACATAGGTGCTCGTAACGAGGTCGCGCTCCTAAAGATGCTGCCGACGCCGGTCAGCATCTCCAGTAGAGCGAGTCATGCTGTTTCAGTGGCTGCTGACACGGCATGTGTCAATTACGTGGGACGCGTTATCGAGGGCATCGACAACGCCGTCGAGACGCCGTTATGGATGGTCGAGCGTTTGCGTCGCTCAGGCGTTCGGGCGATTTCGCCTGTGGTGGATATCACCAACTACGTCATGCTTGAGCTCGGTCAGCCAATGCATGCGTTTGATCTGGCAAAGGTCAGTGGTTGTATTGCTGTTCGCCAGGCCACACAAGATGAAGCGTTGACACTGCTGGATGGTCGTGAGATCAAACTGGACAGTGACACGACGGTCATTGCGGATGATCGCGGTGCGATCGGTATCGCTGGCATTATGGGTGGGGACAGCACGGGGTGTGACGCCGAAAGCCAAACCATCTTCCTGGAAAGTGCCTTGTTTTTGCCTGAGCATATTGCGGGTAAATCTCGCCGTTATGCAACGCATACCGAGTCTGGGCATCGCTTTGAGCGTGGCGTTGATCCGGGGTTGCAGCGTGATGCGTTGGAGTATGCCTCCAATTTGGTACTCGACATCTGTGGCGGTCAGGCAGGTGAGGTGACCTGCGTTGACGACCCAGCAAGGCAGCCCCTTGCCGAGCCATTTTTGTTGCGTCGAGCGCGCATTGAGCGGGTGTTGGGTATCAGTCTCGACGACGATGCCGTGGTTGCATTGTTGCAACGGTTAGGAGTCAGCTTACAGGCAGTGGCCGATGGATGGGTGGCGCAGGTGCCGAGCTATCGTTACGACTTGCGCATCGAAGCCGACTTGATTGAAGAGATAGCCCGCGTTTATGGGTACGACAATCTTCCGCTAACCTTTGCGCATTTGTCGCCGGAGTTCTGCGCGGTGAACGACTTGCCCAGTGATTTGAGCGTGGCGCGCAGTTGCTTGATTGAGCGCGGCTATCAAGAAGTCGTGACCTACAGTTTCGTCGATGCGACGGTGCAGCAGCAGTTGTTTCCAGACGCTGAGAGCTTGCCGCTGGCGAATCCGATTTCAAGTGATTTGTCGGTCGTGCGCACGTCACTCTTGCCAGGGTTGCTCATGACCTTGAAGAAGAATCTGAATCGCCAACTGACTGATCTTCGGATATTTGAGTCCGGTCTGGCGTTTACGCCAGATCCCACGTTCCCGGTACAACGAGCCCAGTTGGCGGGTTTGATCAGCGGCAGTGCCTACGCCGAAAGCTGGACCAATCCAGATCGGCAGGTGGACTTCTTTGACCTGAAGGGTGATCTGGAAGTGTTGTTCGCGCGAGCGCATCTTAATGAGCTCCAGTTTGTTGCGGATCAGCATTGCGCGCTTCACCCCGGGCAAAGTGCTCGCATTGAACATCAGGGAGAATCTATAGGCTGGATAGGCGCATTACATCCTAACCTTCAGAAATCGCTGGATTTGTCGCAAACAGCCATAGTCTTTGAGATTAATCAGTCTGCGCTGGAGAGCGAGCACATCCCACAGTTTGAGGAGATTTCTCGATTTCCAGCGGTTAGACGGGATATTGCTATCCTGGTTGACGACGATATTTCGATGGATGCCATCCAAGACAGCGTGATGCAGGACGCGCCCGAGTATCTGAAAAAAGTTGTGGTTTTTGATGTATATCGGGGAGATAAGATAGCCAAAGGGCTAAAAAGCGTAGCTTTAGGCTTGATTTTACAGGATAATTCGCGCACTCTTGAAGAGAGTGAAGTTGAAAATACGGTTGCAGGCATCATTAACGTTCTTGAAGATATATTTAATGCAACTCTAAGGATGTAGTGAAATGGCTTTAACCAAAGCTGCAATCGCAGAAATGCTTTTCGAGGAACTCGGGCTGAATAAGCGCGAGGCGAAAGAATTTGTCGAGCAGTTTTTTGAGCAGATTCGTCAGGCGCTGGAAAATGGTCAAGATGTCAAACTGTCAGGCTTTGGCAACTTCATTCTCAGAAACAAGCGAGAACGCCCTGGAAGAAACCCGAAAACCGGCGAAGAAATTCCGATTTCGGCGAGGCGAGTCGTGACGTTTTGTCCCGGACAAAAACTCAAGGCGCGTGTAGAAGCTTATGCTGGAAGTCAGCAACAATAAAGAATTACCAGCCATCCCAAACAAGCGCTATTTCACCATTGGTGAAGTCAGTGAGCTGTGCGATGTAAAACCGCATGTGCTGCGTTATTGGGAGCAGGAGTTTCCGAGCCTCAAACCGGTTAAGCGACGTGGCAATCGGCGCTATTATCAGCGTCACGACGTGATGCTGATTCGTCAGATCCGCAGTCTGCTCTACCAGCAGGGCTACACGATCGGTGGCGCCCGGCAGCACCTGGCGGGTGACTCGGCCAAAGATGACAGCTCGCAGTCTCAGCAACTGGTGAAACAGATTCGCGGTGAGCTAGAGGATGTCCTTAAAATCCTCAAAACGTAAGTTGCACTATCATTCCAATCGCAGATCTCGAAACCACGCTACACCAGCGTGTTTTTTTCGTAAGAAATTTGTTTCAGCACTTCAATATGGTGGCTGAATCCTGTATGCTTCTCCGCTTTCTGGCGGGGCGTAGCGCAGCCTGGTAGCGCACCACAATGGGGTTGTGGGGGTCGGAGGTTCGAATCCTCTCGCCCCGACCAGTTTCACAGGTATTCGCCTTCGCGAAGCCTGTTCTTGGCCCAATCGGGCATCTTAGCTCTAAACACTCAATGCTTTTTAAACGTGCTGGCTTGGCGCGCCTTTCCTGATTGTAGATGGGCAACGCCCACCTGAGCTTTATATCCTCTAGCAGATACTGTTGGTTTATCCGCCATTGCTTTATTTTACTGAGGGTCGGCCGACACAGCCATTGAGACCTTACCTTACCCGCCGATCGATGGAGATTGCCATGTCGCGAAACAATGCCGTCAGTGCTGTGCTTGAAGTGCTTGGCACGTCTGGTATTCAAGAAGCGCTGAATGCGTTTCGAAATGCCTTGCTCACGCAGCAAGCGACAGCAGAAGCCGGTGCGCGTCTGTTGGCCGTCGGCGAGTCACTGATCAATGCGTATCAGGGCCTCGGTAAGGACGCGAAGCAGGTTTGTACTTACCTGCACTTGCAGGACATTGGCTCGGCGGACTACTGGTCCGCATTGGCCACGCAGAGCGCGGGCGCAGACCAAACGCGCGCGCACGTTGTCCAGATGTACAGCCGTATCTTGTTTGCGCGTAACCATCTTCCTGGATTGTTGGCTTTGCTCAAGAGCGAAGCCGCACCAGAGCCTTTGCCACTGCGAGAGGGACGGGCAAGTCTTGAAGTGCGATTGGTGGACGCGGGTGAGCGTGCATCAGACCCCGATCGTATCTCGCGAACCATCGATGGGATTGAAATGATCTATACCGCTTGTGTCAATATTGCACGCAAGCCCGCTATTGATCTGTCACTGCAGGGCATCACCGGCAATGACGTTCGTGATATTGTGTTTGAGGGTGACGAGGAAGGCATCAATGCGGCAAAGGCGGCCATTGAGCTGATCATCGATGAGATTGCGGATATGGACGATATTGAAAGCTTTGAGCCTGACAATGTGGTCGCGAATCTGCCCATATTTGCCGACTTGCTAACGCTGCAAAAGCTCGGGAAGTTCACGAGTGCTGAGACGACTGAAATTGCCCGATCGATGCGCGAGGGTTGCCTTTTAATGCTTGAAAGCGGTGCGATTCTGACCGACGAAACGCCCATCACTGATGGCAAAGGTAAAGTTATCGTGTTGCCGGTGGACAAAAATACGGCGAAAAAGTCGGTATCAGAGATCAGTGGCGAGTCTCAGGCCGAGCCACGCGTATTGCTGAAAAAAGTCACCACCGTTGCAGACACCCTCGAATCGACCCCTAAGGCCCCACAAGAGACGCCAGACGCCTTCTATCAGCGTTATCTTGCTGAGAAGGAACGATTGCGACAATCATCCGCCAGCCAAGCTGCCGATGCCGCAGAGCATCCACGCAGTCGCTCCAAGGAGTTGGGTTCAGACGAGTGATCAAGGCTTGTTAGGCCTTGACCAATGGCCCAGATCACATTAGTATACGCGCCTTCGGTTCCCCGGTAGCTCAGTTGGTAGAGCAAATGACTGTTAATCATTGGGTCGGCGGTTCGAGCCCGTCCCGGGGAGCCAAATCCTCTCTTTTGCGTCTGTCATTCAGTGGCGCAACCTCTCTTAACGTATCTGTTTGTCGGCGTAACGTTTAAGAAGCGCAACCAGTCTGCGGCGTTCTTAAAGCGATTTGCATGTCCATCTGGTTACCGCAGGGCGATGGCCAGGCTTGTGCTTATGTGCGTTAATTTGCGATCGGGTTCCAGTCGCGTCTAAACTGGCGACGCCAAGCAGATGAGTTGTGTTGTTCCGCAGATGAACAAGTAGGCCCGGCTTTCAGGTTGTTTGATGACCCTGAAAGCTGTATGCGTATGGCTTGTATTGAGGTGTTTGCGTGCGTTGAGTGCGTATCGAGTAGCCAGCGCTTATTTCCAGCCGGCGCGATCCATGATTTTAACGGCTGTGGGATTTTTTTCGCCCAGGACGGTGAGATTGAGTGAGTCGGGCTTAAACTTCCCCCACTTCTTCAGCAGCGCGCTGTTTTGGATGCCCGGGCGCACGGGGTATTCGAAATTGCGTTTTGCGTACCAGGACTGCGCGTCCTCGCTCACGAGGTACTCGAGCAGTTTTATGGCGTTTTCGCGGTGTTTCGCTGCTGCGGTGACTCCGGCGCCTGACACATTGATATGTGCGCCCCGATTATTTTGATTGGGCCAGAACACGCCGATCCGTTTGGCGGCTTTACGTTGATCTTTGATTTTGCCCTTTTGCATGATCGCCAGGTAGTAGTTATTTGCCAGAGCGATGTCACACTGTCCTGCCGCGACAGCATTGAGCTGATCTCGATCACCGCCTTGCGGGGGGCGAGCGAGGTTGTTGACCAGCGCTTTTGCCCATTGTTCGGCGGCATCCTCACCGTTGGCTGCGATGATAGAGGCGACCAGTGACTGATTATAGATATTGCTGGAGCTGCGCACGCAGATGCGGCCTTTCCAGGTGGCCGAGGCCAGGTCTTCGTAGGTGGAGAGCTGACGGGGATTGATGCGCCCCTTGGCGTACATAATGGGTCGGGTTCGTAACGACAGGCCAAACCATTGCTCATCTTTATCACGCAGGTTGTCGGGCACGTGTGCGGCGAGAACATCGCTGTTTACCGGTGATAAAAGCCCCATCATTTTTGCGCGGTGCAGGCGGCCGGCATCCACCGTAATCAACACGTCTGCAGGGGAGTTTCGTCCCTCGGCTTCGAGGCGTTTTAGCAGCGCATCGGCTTTACCCGTGAGTAGGTTGACGCGTATGCCGGTCTCCTTGGTGAAATCGTCGAGCAGCGGTTTGATGAGGTTTTCTTTGCGCGCCGAGTAGACGTTGACTTCTCCTGCAGCCAGAACGGATCCGAAAGGTATGAAGGCGATGAGGAGTGCTGTAACGAAGAGGATAATAGGCATAAACTCGGTCTCAAAGGGGAACCGGCTGGTACGCCGGCTCCCATCACTGACTCACGCCGAGTATATCAGGGTGTGAAGTCAGTGTGGTCGTATTGCTTGGCTTTCAGGCTATAGAGCGCATCAACTTTCTTCTGCACTTCCACCAGTGCCGCTTTATAGTCGGCGACGGAGTTGCCTTCGCTTAACGTAAAGGTTGTGGCGTTCTCGCCCGCTGCGATACCGTTAACTTGCTGCCCATTCATCATGACCGGACCTAGGCCAATGAGGTTATCGATGTCCTCAAAGTTTGCCTTGTCGATGATAGAATTGGGGCCGCCGTACTGCAAGGACAGCATGAAGCCTTTTAGCTCACCCCAAACCTTGTAGTATTCCTTAGGGTCGGTGGTTGTGCCAGCCTCAAGCGCTTCAATTTGTTCAAACGACACACCAGCGTACTTGAATACCGCTTCTGCAATAACGGTTTCCCAGTTTCTTTGTATAACTGCGGCAAGAGCTGTCAGGTCGGAACGCTCCTGATCAGTCAGTTTTCGGGCATGACCTTCTTCATCGACGGCATTGGTGATCATGGTTCTGCCTTTGAGGAAAGCATCCATGATATCGGGGCCGTAGGTGCTCTTTCCGTCTCTATCGAAAGAGGCCGCATAGTATGCTGGGCCAGAGTTGTACTCGGTGTACAGCGATACTTTGCCATCGCCATCCTTGTCTGCCAAGGCTAGGGCTTCAGCACCACTGATGCTTTTACCCATTTTATTGATTTCGTAGTTTTCCTCAGCGCTCAGATCGCCATAATGCGCTGCAGCACCGAAGTATCCGAAACCCTCGTCCCAAGAGTGCTCTTTACCCGTGTAAATAGCGCCTTCACTGTAGGGCTGGTCATTGTCACGAGTACCTGGCTCAACGAGATTCTCGTCAAGATAGTGATTGACGGTTTGGTAGTAGAACACCGACCCCATCAAGAACTTGGGTAACAACTGGCTGTAGTCATAGCCATTGACCAGATCATAGTTGTCGGGTTCACCGTCAAGGCTACCGGCTTGGTCAGCGCCGACGTGGTTCACCCACAGCTCCACCAGCTCAGCTGCAGTGATACCATTGGGTGCGCCCAAGGTTTTACCGGCATCAGCTTCAGCCACGCCACTGATCGGATCGCCACTTTTGGCAGGGTCGAACATTTTGCCTGACAGGTTTCTACCTGTGCCCAGCTCATTGTTGACCATTTCTTTGATGATGAAATCACCCTTGGTGACGGGAGCTTTGATGGGGGCATCATCAATCACGTTGTTCTCGTTCTTGATGTAGCCGTTGAGTTCACCAATGACCTCGTAGCCGGATGTATCGGGAGATTTAACGGCCGCTTTCACGGATTCACGTAATACATGGCGTGCCATTTGGCCCGCGTAAGAGACAGATGATTCGCCCTCTGCGTCTTTCAAGGTTACCGGGAAGCCGGCATAGACAGCAGGTTGTACGAAGGGTTGAGTGCCGCTGCCGTTCGCGCCATTGGTACCATTTGCGC
>DOIU01000048.1 GCA_003511825.1 Gammaproteobacteria bacterium
CCGATGCTGGCTGTCGGGTGAACCTGAGCGGCCACATCAACCACCGCTGAGGCATGGGCGCCTGCGGGGGGGATGTCATCGGGATACAGCAAGTGGGTCGCCTTGGCGTAACTCAGGTAAGGGTCGGCCGCAACGATACGATTACCGTTGTGGTCAGCTTCCAAGTCCGCGGGCAAAATCACGATACCTGCGTCTGACTTTGCCAGCTCCGCCGCATACTTTCGGCCAACGACAAAACTGAGCTGATTCTTTCTTGCGGTATGAATCGGCGCAACAGAGTCAACCTCGTGCGCAGCATCACCGATGCAAGGGAGATCGAGTGCCGCCGCGATTTGCTCTAGCGAATAAGACATATGAAAGACCGGGTTCTAACGAATACTCTGGACGTCTCTGTCATCCATATCATCCATAAGCCGCAGGTTTTCAAGGATTTTCTCGGTAACGTCCATCCTCTTGTCAGCATAGAGTACACCGTCGCTGACGATCAGATCATATTGACGGGATTGACCAAAAGCATTGATCGCATCGAGCACCAATAGGCGGATTTTCTTGAATTCGGCATTTTTTCGGATGTTCAGGCGTTCTCGAAACTCCTGCTCTTCACGCTTATGTTGACGCTGAAGCTTCATGATCTGACGCTCAATCTCCTCGCGCTCATCAGGCGTCATCCCCCCCTCCTCTGGAGAGAGCTCAACTTTTAGCGCATTGATGGAATGGTGCAGCTCAGAGATGGCGGCCTGGCGCGGTGCGAACTCCTTCTCCAAACGCTCTGCCGCTTCAATGGCTTGCGGCGCCTTGTCGATCAGGTATGGAATATTGACAAATCCAATCAGCGTTTCAGCAGCAAACGCGGGATACGCGATGAATAGACAGACAGTGATGACCAAGCATTTTCGCCAGACACCAGAACCTGCCAATTGCCTGGTCTGCAGACTGCGCTTTTTCAGCGCGTCACCGCACCGTGCAAACTCGACGATCAAGTCGCTTACCCCTGCTCATTTACCCATCACTGATGATGATCAGCGCACACAGTGTAAGGCTTCAAGCTAGGTTGAACAACTGCAAGACGCCGGGCCCTAGAAAATGGACCCGATGGTGAACTGGAAGGACTCCAACTCATCACCACGCTTGTCATTGTAGGGTTTAGCGATACTGAACGTCAGTGGCCCTACGGGGGACAACCACACGAACGCTAAACCGTATGAACCCCGCAACTCGTCCTCGTCCCAGTCACGATAGTCGGCAAACACGTTACCCACATCCGTGAATAAACTAAAGCGCGTGGCACCGGGTTCTTCGACAAACGGCGGTGGGAAGATGATCTCCATGGTGCCCAAGGTACGAAAATCCCCCCCGGCGGCATCATCAGTGGAATCGCGCGGCCCCAAACTGCCATTCTCATAACCGCGCAGCGTTCTCACACCACCGGCATAGTAGCGACGGAAAAAGGGCAACGAGTCAAAATCGCCAAATCCGTCACCATAGTCAATCCGGGTGGACACAGAGAAGGTATAACGCTCGCTCAACGGATAGTAGTACTCAAAATTGTAACCGAGCTTGTAATAATCGATATCACCAATACCCAGCGTTGAGTCTAATGTGATGCGATTGAGGGCACCACTGTTGGCAAATACAGTCCGGTTACGTGTGTCATGTACGTAGCCGATATTGGCCGAGAACACATGAAAAGTCTCGCCGTGTTCTTCGATGAAGTTTTTGACTTCATCCGAGGAACCGTCCGTCTCTTCTATCTTGATGTGCTCGTAACCGCCACCCAAACGAAACGTTGAAAATTCACTGATCGGCACACCAAAACGGACATTCGCGCCGTACGAATCGATGATGTAATCCGCGGTAGAGGTCACTTCACTCGCATCTGTCTGACGGATAAAAGCACTGACCGTTCGACTGATCCCGTCATCGGTAAAATAGGGATCTGTGTAGGAAGCCGACAACTGATCGGTGGTGGTACTGGTGTCAAAGGCGAAGGTGAGTTTCTCTCCCGTGCCAAAGAGGTTTTCTTGCGTCAGGTTAATATTGAACAAAAAGCCGTTGGAACCATATCCCGCCGTTGCGCCGAACGACCCTGAAGACCCCTCTTTTACCGTCACGAGCAAATCAATTTGGTTATTACTGCCCGGCACACGCTGGGTATCGATAGAGACGCTCTCAAGATAAGACAAACGCTGTAAGCGTATTCGAGAACGCTGCACCAACTGGGGTGAGAAACGACTGCCTTCCATCTGGCGCATTTCACGACGCAACACTTCGTCACGGGTTTTGTATTGTCCGGTAAAGAGTATGCGGCGAACATAGGCCCGGTCACCGGGAACAACGTTGTAGATGAGCTTGACTGACCGGTCTTCATCGTCAATCTGGGGCAACACCTTCACGTCCGCAAACGCGAACCCCTCCTCGCCCAGTCTGTCGCTGATCGCACCCGAATTCTTAACCATCTGCTTGCGCGAAAACACCGCGCCGCTTTCCTGGCTCACCAGCCCCAGCAATTCCTCCTGATCAAGTACCGTCTTGCCCACCACGCGTGAGTCGGAAACGGTGTATTTCTCACCCTCATCCACATTGATGGTGATGTAGATGTTTTGCTTGTCAGGCGAGAGCGAGACCTGCTCTGACAAGATATTGAAGCGGATATAGCCACGATCCTGATAGTACGAGCGCAAGGTTTCCAGGTCGCCCGCGAGTTTGACCCGCGAGTATTCATCCGCACTGCTGAACGGGTTGTACTTCACAACACCAGACTCAAACAAGCCCAATAAGGTCTTGTCATCAAATGCCTTATTGCCGACGATATTCATGTGGCGGATACGCGCGACAGAACCTTCCGTAATGTTCAGCTTCACGGAGACGCGGTTGCGTTCCAACGTCTCAACCTCCTTATCGATGCGCATGCCGTAATTGCCTGAGCTGAAATACAAGCGCCTCAGCTCTTGCTCCACGGAATCGAGCAGAGAGCGATTAAACGCACGACCTCGAGACAAGCCAATCGATCGGAGTGAGGATTCGAGCTGTTCGTCATCGACCTTGCTGTTACCTTCAATGGTGATGTCAGCAATGGCCGGACGCTCCGCCAACTTCACCACCAACGTATGACCGCGCTGCAGCAAGGTGACATCACTGAACAAACCGGTCTTGTATAGGGCGCGAATGGCGCGCGCTGAATCGCTGGTCGGATCAAACAGATCGCCCTGTCGTACGGGCAAGTAGGTCAACACTGTGCCAACGTCAATGCGCTCAACACCTTCAACCACAATATCGGCCACTTGGAAGCGTTCACCCAACACCGCATAAGCCGGACTTAAGACAACAAGCAACAGAGCCGGCACTACGAGCCGGAGGCGACAAATAAGACGATGAATCATTGGGCGGGCAAATAACGGTTCAAGAAGCAGTCCAGTCTCAATCTCAGCGGTATGATGCAAGCCGCCACGGGTCGCGCAAGCTTATCAGCCTGCGCGCAAATAGTCTTTTTCAAATTGGAAGTGTTTGCCCTCAGGGCCGAGCGCTAACCAACCAGGCGCAGGATATCATTATAGAAGGCGATAGACATCAACCCCGCCAACAACACCATGCCAATCTGCTGACCAAACAACTGCGTCTTTTCAGACAACGGACTGCCTTTGATTGCTTCTATGAAAAAATACAGCAGATGCCCACCGTCGAGAATGGGTACGGGGAGTAAATTCAAAACAGCAAGACTGATACTGATTAAGGCCAAGAAACCCAGGTAGTGGTCCAGGCCCACGCTTGCTGACTGCCCAGCGAACTGGGCAATCGTGATAGGGCCACTGATATTCTCCAGTGACGCCTCACCTACGACCAGCTTTCCGAGCATTTGCACCGTCAACACCGTCATGTCCCAGGTTCGCGTCACTGCAATGCCCATTGCATCGATTGGGTTGTACTGTACGACAGTCCTGACGCGCTCGAACAAACCAGCCGACTGCGTCTCCCACGCGCCGATATAGCCAATCGGCTGCGTCCCTTGCTGACGTGTCCCAGGGGTAAGTGCAAGTGTCTGTTCTTGACCCTCGCGGAGGATATCGACGTCGAGCGTCTTACCGGGATGCTCGCGTACCACCTTCACCCAATCCCGCCAGTACTCAATCGGGGTGTCATTGACGCGAATCACCTCGTCCCCGACCAAAAGACCAGCAGCCTCTGCGGCGCCACCGGCGTGAATGCCACCGATAACCGCATCCACGTCCGGCCACCAATGACGAATGCCAAGTTCGCTGATCACATCGGCGCCGCCATTCAGCACCGCTGAAGCGTCCAGCTCCACTTGCCGCACACGCGAGTTACCGTCGCGATCCTGCACCCTGACATCCAGCAGACCACCGGCATTGAGCGACTCATCGAGCAAGGTTAAGCGGACTTCATTCCATGTGCGTGTATCGCGCCCCTCGACGGCCATGATGGTGTCTTCCACTTGGAACCCGGCACGCGCTGCGGAACTCCCCGGATCGACACTACCCACCAGTGGCACCACACCACTGATACCGATCATGAACATCACCCAATAGGCGACAATTGCGAGTAAGAAGTTGGCAAGGGGTCCAGCGGCGACAATCGCGATCCTGGCCCATACGGACTGTGTATTAAAGGCGCGATGTCTCTCCTGAGGTGCTACGGGACCTTCGCGCTCGTCAAGCATCTTGACATATCCACCTAGCGGTATCGCCGCCAAGACGAATTCTGTGTCATCGATCTTGCCACGTCGTCGATACAATGGCTTCCCAAAACCGATGGAGAAGCGCAAAACTTTTACGCCCGCTTTGCGCGCGACCCAAAAATGGCCGTATTCGTGAATCGCTATCAGTGCGCCCAACGCCACCAAAAAAGCCACCACATTGAACAACAGATCACCCAACATAATTGATATCTTCTTGGTAGAAAAACAAATATCTATTTGTTTTTAATTGATTTTTAAGCATCTAGACTCACGTTAACCGAGCGCAACCGCACCACCCAAACCGTAGAATATCAGCATCGGCCAACGATGTATGTTGTCGCCTGTAAGCGATCGTATCAGAACGTCTGACACGTCGATGGTTCCGTGGGGTCATCAGGGTACGTCCCGCACGGGTATCACAGCGCATGTTGACCACCCAGCAGACACTGTATCGGGTTTTGGGGAGTCACATTGTGCTGTAACAGACAGATTTGAAGCAGTACGCAGGAAGCTAGCACTGCGCAGCGGGAACCACTATAGCCAGAGCAGAAAAAACACAAACAGCGGTAAAGCGACAAAAGCACTGTCCAGACGATCAAGAATGCCGCCATGTCCAGGCAACAAGCGGCCACTGTCTTTGACACCGCTCATGCGTTTAGCTCGGCTTTCAAATAAATCGCCAAGCACACTCAACCCACCAGCCAGCATCACTGCGGCAAACAAGACCCCGGCACCGGGTTCGGTCGACGTGCGCACCAGTAACGCAAAAGCCCAGAGGCACAACAAAGCCGCAATACCGCCGACAACCCCTTCCCACGATTTTCCGGGGCTGATACTCGGCGCAAGCTTGCGACGTCCCCAGCGCTTACCCGAGAAATACGCGCCGATATCCATCGCCCAAACCAGAGCCAGCGCAAGCAACAACAACCATGCCGAACCCTCGCCGTAGGCATGTCGTAAAAACTGCGCACACAATAGACCAGGCAGAATCGTCGCAGGACCTGCCAGCAAATAAAAAACGGAGTATCCTGATGCAGGTGTGGGCGCGACTGGACTCAGATACATTAGGGCGGCGATGCCAACCCACCAAGCAGATGCCAATAATGCAAGCAAACGCACAGCGTCTTCATCTACAGCCAAGGGTTGCAATACCAGGTACAATGCAACCAAACCCGCCACATATCCATTGCGCACAGCCGTATCCCTAACACCGCTGATACCGGCCCACTCACATGCGCAAAGTCCGGTAACTACCGCCAGAAACAGCGCAAAACCCCAAGCGCTCAACGCAAACACAGCCACCAAAAACCCGACTGCCAACACCAGCGCTGTCAGCACGCGCTGCTTAAGCATTAATTTTCTCGACTTGATCACCGGTCATGCCAAACCGCCGCTGACGCCCGGAAAAAAACGCCAATGCCTCGCACAGCTCGGCCTCAGAGAAATCAGGCCACAAGGTATCAGTGAAATACAACTCCGTGTAAGCCAAATGCCACAGCAAATAATTGCTGATACGTTTTTCGCCACCTGTGCGAATAAACAGATCCGGATCACTGAGGTCGCTTAAAGACACATAGCCTGCAAAACGATCGAGAGTGATGTCGTCTGGATCGAGCGATCCTTCATGTACCTGTTGAGCGAGGGCCTTCGCCGCATTCACGATATCCCAGCGTCCGCCATAATTGACAGCAATTGCCAGCTCCAGCCCTGTATTATCAGCAGTTTTCTCTTCTGCCAGCGCCATCTGCTTGCGCAGTTTTTCGCTAAAGGCCGAGCGCTCGCCAATAAAGCGCATGCGCACGTTGTTCTCATGCAACTTGGCGACTTCGCTTTTCAGCGCGTGCATGAACAGATCCATTAGCAGCCCGACTTCCTGCTGCGGACGGGCCCAGTTTTCGCTACTAAACGCAAACAACGTCAACGCCTTTATACGTTGGCGAATACACGCCTCAACGATGGCACGGGTGGTCTTAAAGCCTGCCTGATGCCCGGCTGAGCGGTGTTTGCCACGGTGACTCGCCCATCGCCCGTTGCCATCCATAATGATGGCGACGTGTGCGGGTACGCGAACCGGCTGGTCGGTCTCTGTCATCGGTGCAAAAAACCTTCAGACTTCCATCAGTTCCTTTTCTTTGCCTTCGAGCACCCGCTCGACATCAGCAATATATTGGTCGGTTATTTTTTGAATACCGTCTTCAGCACGACGTAATTCGTCTTCTGAAATTTCTTTTTCTTTTTCAAGCGTTTTCAGATCACTGTTGGCATCACGACGGATATTGCGAATGGCCACGCGCCCACCCTCTGCTTCAGCCCTGACCACACGCACCAAATCCTTACGCCGTTCCTCCGTCATCGCTGGCATCGGGATACGTATCACCGTGCCGGCGGTCGCTGGATTCAATCCGAGATCGGATGCCATGATGGCTTTCTCGACGGGCTTCACCATGTCCTTTTCCCAGGGTGTAACACTGAGCATGCGCGCATCTTCAACGTTAATCTTCGCCACTTGGCTGAGGGGCACGTCACTGCCGTAGTAGGCGACCTGGATATGATCCAATAGGCTGGTGTGGGCACGTCCGGTGCGAATTTTAGAGAATTCCGTTTGCAGCGCTTCTACGCTTTTTTTCATGCGCGTCGCCGCGTCTTTTTGAATATCATCAATCATGTTTCAAGGGCTCGCTTTATTCTACAATCGACCCGACTTTCTCGCCGCAAATCACACGAATCAGGTCGCCTTCTTTATTTAAGTCGAAAATCTTTATCGGAATAGCGTTGTCACGGCACATGACCAGTGCGGTGGTATCCATCACACCTAGCTTTTTGCCAATGGCCTCGTCATAGCCAACGCGCTCATACTTCACAGCGTCCGCGTGTTTGACCGGGTCCTTATCGTATACACCATCAACCTTGGTGGCCTTAAGGACAACATCCGCCCCAATTTCAACCGCGCGCAAACTCGCTGCAGAGTCCGTGGTAAAAAACGGATTACCCGTACCCGCAGCAAACACCACCACTCGACCTTTTTCGAGGTGCCTAACGGCCCTGCGCCTGACGTAATCCTCGCACACTTCGTGAATCTTCAAGGCAGACATCACGCGACAGTAAATACCGAGCCGCTCGAGCGAATCCTGAAAAGACAAGCTGTTAATCACCGTTGCCAGCATGCCAATGTGATCGCCCGTCACGCGATCCATGCCGGCGCCCGCCAGACCGGCACCGCGGAAAATATTGCCACCACCAATCACCATTGCAACCTCAACACCCATTGCATGAATAGCCTTAACCTCTTCTGCAATGCGCGCGATGAATGCCGGATCAATACCGTAATCCATCTCCCCCATCAGGGCCTCGCCGCTTAATTTCAGCAGTACACGGCGGTATACGGGTTCTTTGTTTTTCATCGAGTTTTGCCGACCTCACAAGGACAAAGGCATCGACTGACCATCGCGTCCATGCCACAAATACGTTCAATAAACCTTCTCATTATAAAGCCCTCTCCCGGGTCGCGTCAGGAAAAATTTTCACACTGTCACTCAGGCGTCACAAAGCGATGATCCTAGGTACCGCCAAACACACTGCCAAAAAAAAGCCGGGGCAATGAGCCCCGGCTTTTCAGCACTCTTGGCAAAGACGCGCCAAGAGCAGCTTGAGTCCAGCGAACAACACAGCAGGTCAGCTTAGCCGCCTTTCACCTGCGCCATCACCTCTTCGGCAAAGTTTTCAGACTTCTTCTCAATACCTTCGCCAACTTCAAAGCGCTCAAAATACGCCACAGATGCGTTGGCCGACTTGAGCAACTTGCCGACAGTTTGATCGGGGTCTTTCACAAATGGCTGGCCCACCAGGGTGATCTCAGCCAAGTATTTGCGCAGACGCCCTCCGACCATCTTCTCAATAATTTCAGCCGGCTTGCCACTGCCTTCGGCCTCAGCCATCAGAATGGCTTTTTCTTTTTCCAACGTCTCTGCAGGCACGCCAGACTCATCGACGCAGACGGGCTTACTCGCAGCGATATGCATTGCGATGTCTTTGGCCAGGGCGCTATCACCGCCACTCACCTCGCAGATGACACCGATGCGATCACCGTGCAGGTATTTGCCAAAAACACCGTCCGCACTGGCACGAGTCACAAAACGACGTACCTGAATGTTCTCGCCGATTTTTGCGATCAGCTCTTTGCGCACATGATCAACAGAGCCACCCTCGATTTCACCGGCATTCAGCGCATCGAGATCGGCGGGGGTGTTAGCGAGCGCCGCCGCACCTACCGCATCAGCGAAACCACGGAAATCATCGCCCTTGGCAACAAAA
>DOIU01000117.1:0-271 GCA_003511825.1 Gammaproteobacteria bacterium
CATTTTCCATCGAAGCCTTGCCCCGCTTTTTGCGCACCTTGCTCGTTGCAGATGGCACAGTCACCAAAAGCCTGGAATCCTGGTTTTGGGAGCCGGTCAAAATCACGCCGCGTAGTCAGGCAAAAATAGCCCTTACTGAGCCACTCGAAATACTCAGTGCAGTGCAGGGCACAGAAGTACTGCGCCGCGAAGTATGTCTCACCGGGAAAAACTCGGGTAAAAACTACGCCTGCGCGCGATCAATGATTATTCTGCAATCGCTGCCAGAAGA
>DOIU01000117.1:661-903 GCA_003511825.1 Gammaproteobacteria bacterium
GAGACTTATCGTGAAATAGTCGCGCTTGATTACATAAAAAAAGCCGCAGCCAAGGATGAATTGTTAAGACAATTTAAGGATGATCTGGTATCGAGGTCTTATAGAATCAGAGTTGGGGGTGCTCCGGCCATTTTAGTCACTGAGTATTTCCCCCCAGGTTTGTACGCAGAAAATTAACATAAAGACACCGAACACTCGCCGACCAATGAAGCTATACTAACTCGGAAATTGCATGAATTACA
>DOIU01000117.1:1256-1606 GCA_003511825.1 Gammaproteobacteria bacterium
TGAAAACAATATCTTAAGCGAAGATTTTCGTGAATTCATGCGATTTCCGAGCTAATTCTTGATCATATTTACTACCACTGGAGAAATTACATGAGTTTAATGGGAACATTAGGAAGAGTCGCAATGGGCGTTATCGTTGCAAAAGGTGTCAGCAAAGTCATGGGCGGAGGCCGCAGAGGTGACGGTTCTGGTGGCCTTGGCGGTTTGTTGGGCGGACTGACTGGTGGTGGTCGCGGTAGCAGTGGCGGTGGTATCAATCAATTGCTTGGTGGCTTGTCAGGAAAAAGCGGCGGCGGTGGCCTTGGTTCAATTTTAAATTCACTTGGCGGTGGTTCTGGCTCTGGCTCTGG